>QHON01000144.1 GCA_003218815.1 Verrucomicrobiota bacterium | reverse complement strand
GATTTGGCGCCGGTCGTAAACGTCAGTATCGCGGAGAAACGTGTCAGAAATTCCATATCAACGACCGCGTCGACGCCGATTTTCCGGGCCTGCAGCACCGCTCGCAGCGCACCAGTCGCAAGTCCGAAAAGACTCTTCGTCGCGATCGTTATCACATTTCCATCGGGAATAATTTCCATCGCGTCGAGAATGAATCGATTGTCTTCGAATACGACGAAGTAAACGTTTTCACGTCCAACCATTTCGATCGCACGACGAATCGCGGGATAGGCGAGAACGGTTGAGCCCTGCTCCGCGAACTTGACGAAGAGAATGCGTTGAACTTGGCGCCGCCCTGACGGTCCACCCGATTCAAAGATTCTTCTGAACAGGGTTAAAATGGCGCAAAGCGGCGCACCAACCCAACGATCGGTGCGTTGCAAAGTTGAAATGCGTGCCGGGAGATCCATTCTCTGGCGATTCCTAAGAGGGCCAATCTGGGACAGATTGTGCGAATCGGCCAATCTTTGCGAAAAGTTTTAGCTTGGGCAAGAGATGGTCTTTCACGAGTTTTGTGCTAGAAAATAGGCTTGTTTATGCAGGGTCTCTTCCACCAATCCGAGTTTGATCAGCCGCATCCAAGCCGTGCGAGAGCGATCATCAAAGCGCATCCGGAAGTTCGCCAGTTGATGGTGCGCAATCCGTACACGGCCTTGATCGCGTTGTCGCTGGTGATAATGCAAACAACCATCGCCTATTGGATGGGCACGCTGGGATTCGGTTACTGGTGGCTCAGTCTCCTAATCGCTTATTGCGTCGGCGCGTTCGCCAATCATGCCAATTACGTGATCATTCACGATGCGACGCACAATCTAATTTTCCGGAGCAAAAGCTGGAACAAAATGGTGGGCATCCTCGCTGATCTCCCAAATCTTGCGCCGGGGGCGATGGGCTTTCGTGTTTATCATTTGAAGCATCATTCGCATCAGGGCGATTACGAATACGACGCTGACCTTGCGAATCATTGGGAAGCGCGACTGGTCGGCAATAAGTGGCATCGCAAGGCCCTCTGGCTCATGCTATTTCCCTTTTTCCAGCTGACCCGGCCGCCGCGATTGAAAGCGATCACCATGTGGGACCGGTGGTTCTTTGTGAATTTCGCGTGTGCGGCAGCGTACGATGTCGTGGTTGTTTATTTTTGCGGCTGGCCGGGGCTTCTTTATCTCGGGTTCGCATTTTTCTTTTCGATTGGCCTGCATCCAGTAGGCGCTCGTTGGATCCAGGAGCATTACACGTATGATTTCGATCAGGAGACGTTCAGTTACTACGGGCCAATCAACCGCGTCGCGCTAAATATGGGCTACCACAATGAGCACCACGATTTGCCCTCGATCCCATGGAATAATCTGCCGAAGCTGCGCGCGATGGCCCCGGAGTTTTACGACAACTTGAAGTATCATTCGTCGTGGACTCGACTGCTCTTTCAGTTCGTTTTCGACGAACGCTACAGCCTGTATTCGCGGATCGAACGAATGCAACAAAGGGCAAATTCTCCGGCGCCTCCATGCGCAATAACCGGTCCAATGAGCAGCATTGATCTAAGCGCGAGGCCGATTAATTTTTAGTTTATGGCGGAGCGGCATTACGTCTCGAAGAAAAACGAAACGGTTCGAATGTTCGAGAGCGATTTCGTCGAGTTTTTTTCGCGTGTGCATCCGGCGACGCCGCCGGTGTTGTATCTTCCAGTCGTCGCCTGGATGCTTTATGCTGCCATTTGGCAACGGAAATTGTCGATCCTGGCCGTATCAGGACTCTTTTTGCTCGGTGTTCTACTCTGGACACTGCTCGAATACCTCATCCATCGGTACATATTCCATTACGAACCGAAGAGCCGTTTGGGAAAACAATTGCACTACATTATTCACGGCGTACATCATGATTATCCAAATGACGCTCGGCGGCTGGTCATGCCGCCGAGCATAAGCATTCCGCTTGCGGTTCTGTTTTACGTTCTTTTTCTTTTAGTTTTCGGCCGTTTGGCATCGGGTGTGTTTGCCGGTCTCGTCTTCGGTTATGTCTGTTACGACATGCTCCATTACGCAACGCACCATTTTTCAATGAAACGCGGTCTCTGGCTGTGGTTGAAGCAGTATCACTTGCGCCATCATTACAAGGACGATGACGCCGGATTTGGCATCAGCTCGCCGCTTTGGGACTACATCTTCGGAACGACGCGAAAGTAGCGCGCTTGCGTCCGCGCGGAAGACGGGCGCGGGCAGGATTCATCAAAAAAAGTAGCGACTAAATCCTTGTCGTGGGCCTCAGACGCAGTACAATAGCTGCCCCGATATGGACCTCCGCAGCGCGCGAAATTAGAGCGTCGAGCGGAGCCTTACATAAGGCAATTGAAAACAATTTTCTACAAGCGACTCCAGATTGTCATGCGCTTTTGGCTGGCGAGCGAACAACATTCCGTTGCTGGGATCGCCAGTCCGCCAGCCGGACGGATTCGTCCAGTGGCGAGATCGATAAGAAGGGAGCGCCTTGTCCGCGCACGCCGATGAAAGTCGATCCAGCCAAGCTTAGTTTGAGCAATTTTATCGCCGGCGAAACCAGTGATCCGCTGGCCGCGCCGCCCAGTTTCACTCATTGGATGCGCGCGGGCGCGTTTGCAGCCGAGCTCTACGAGCCTGAGCTCCTCGCTACCGCTGACGCACGTACCACGATTTCTTACAACGGTAAACCACGCTCGGTCATCAATCTTTGCTCGTATAATTACCTCGGTCTGGCGAATCGACCGGAAGTAATTGCTGCCGCCCACGAAGCGCTGAAAACGTACGGCCTCGGCGCATGCGGTTCACCGATGCTTTCAGGTATGACTAATCTGCATCGGGAACTCGAACGCCGTGTCGCGACGTTCCTCGGGCGCGAGGATGCGATGCTTTTCAATAGCGGATTTGGCGGCGCGCTGGGAACAATTTCCGGCCTGTTACGGAAGACGGATGTCGCCATTCTGGACAATCGATCGCACCTTAGTCTACGCGACGGCGCCCTGCTGGCGCGCTGCCGCGCGGAAAAATTTGAGCATAATGACGCCGGTTCTCTGGAAGCGGCGCTGCAACGGCACCGCGGCCGGCGGCAGCTTGTGATTGTGGAAGGCATTTACTCGATGGACGGCGACTTTGGCAATTTGAAGGAATTGATTGAGGTCGCGGAATCGCACGGCGCCCGCGTTTTCGTAGACGAAGCGCACTCGATGCTGGCTTGCGGAAACCATGGCCGAGGCGCGGCTGAGATGTTCGGTGTGGAGGACCGGATTCCGTTGATCTATGGAACCTTCTCGAAAGCATTTGGAGCGTTGGGCGGATTCGTCGCTGGATCCAGGGAGACGGTGCAATATCTGCGCTTTTACGCGCATCCATATGTTTACTCTTGCGCTCTTCCGGCCGTGGTGGTGGCGGCGATTCTGAAGGCGCTCGATATCGGCACAAGCGAATGGAATTTACAAAAACAGCTTTGGGAAAATGCCGAGTATTTCCACAAACAACTGCGCGGCCTCGGCATCGACACGGGAAGATCGACAACTTACATCATGCCGATTGTGATCGGCGACCGGGAGCGCATGTACCGGTTGGGCCACCAATTGCGGCGGCGCGGTCTTTGGGTCGCACCGGTGGATTATCCGGCCGTGCCTCAAAATAAGATTTGCTTCCGGGCCTGCGTCACTGCCAACCATACGCGTGCCGATCTCGATGAGGCTCTTAATATTCTCAGCGACGTACTCAGCGCAGATTCGAAAGTAAAGGCGGCCGCCTTCCGGTTGCGCTGTAAAGTATCTGAGTTATCGCTCAGAATGACTTCTTAATGACCGCGCTGATCGCGCCGCCCCGTTCCGCGCTCGAGGCCACTTACAAGGCTCGCGAAGTCGAAGGAGTTCTCGATCTTTATTTTTACAGACCAATCGGATTTCGGTTGGCGCAGTTTTTCGCAAAGGTTGAAATGAAGCCTGCGGGCGTGACTTTGCTCGCGGGTCTCTTCGGGGTCATCGCTGGACATCTCTTCTATTATCGTGATTTACGAACGAATGCCGTCGGCATGGCGTTGCTTGTTTGCGCCAACGCGCTTGACAATGCGGATGGCCAGCTCGCGCGTTTGACTCACCAGGAAAACCGGGATGGCCGCATTATTGACAGCATCGCCGACCACCTTGTTTTCGTAAGCATTTATCTCCATTTGACGCTCCGCTACCTGGTTGCAGGCTCTTCGCCTGCGATCTGCCTTCTGGCACTTGCGGCCGGGATCAGTCACGCATTGCAAGGCGCGGCGGCCGATTATTATCGCACCACGTACCTTTATTTTGGGACGAACCGATCGCCAATGAGATTGGATTCCTCTTCGACCCTCTGCTCGAATTTTCGAGAGCTAAGTTGGCGGCGCGAGCCGTGGCATAAATTTTTGACCGCGCTGTATCTGAATTTCACGCGGCAACAGGAAATGTTCTCGCCGCATCTGAAAAGACTGCGCGATACAGCCGGTCAACTCTTTCACAGCGAAATCCCGAACTGGCTAAGAATGCGTTATCGAAATTTGGCCGGCCCAATGTTCAAGTGGTGGGGGCTGTTGATGACAAACACGCGGATGCTGGTGTTGTTCGCTTTCCTGTTTATCGGTCAGCCGATTTGGTACTTCTGGTTCGAACTCACCCTGCTTAATTTGCTGCTAGTTTATCTTATTCTCCGCCAGGAAAACATGGCCGAATCGTTGGAGGAAGCCGCGGTGACATCGCAAAATTCGGGGTAGACCGTTACCGCACTCGTGTCCGAGCTCGAAGTTTCAGAAGTCAGGTCGCGCCGGGACCGCGATGCTTTCATTAAATTTCAGTGGCGAATTTACAAAAACGATCCGGCGTGGGTGCCGCCATTAATCATAGAACGAAAGGCCTTCCTTGATCGTAAGAGGCATCCCTTTTAC
>QHON01000143.1 GCA_003218815.1 Verrucomicrobiota bacterium | reverse complement strand
AACCCTCGTGCATGTGTTTCCCTCCAGCGTTATCGAATCGATGGTGCACGGCGACGTGCTCCAAATCGTTGTATTCGCGGTGCTTTTCGCCATGGCCGTCTCAGCAATCGGCGAGAAAGGAAAGCCAATCATTCGCGCGATGGAGAGTCTTTCTCAGGTTATGTTCAAGTTCACCAATTATGTGATGATGTTCGCGCCCTTTGGCGTCGGCGCGGCGATGGCTCACACGATTGGCACCCAGGGTCTTCGCGTGCTTGTGAACCTGGGCAATCTCGTTCTGTCCCTTTACCTGGCACTCATCATTTTCATTGTCCTAGTTTTCGGGCTTGTCATTTTCATCGTCCGGGTGCCGCTGCGGCAATTCGTTCGGGCCGTGCGCGAGCCGGCTACACTCGCATTCGCGACCACGAGCAGCGAGTCGGCGCTGCCAAAAGCGATGCAGGTGATGGAGCGCATCGGTGTGCCGAAGCACATTGTCGGGTTCGTCATGCCGACCGGCTATTCATTTAATCTGGACGGCTCGACTCCACTACGGGTCAGCACATGGGCTGGGATCGACAGATCGTGATGATGCTCGCACTAATGATCACTTCCAAAGGCGTAGCCGCCGTGCCGCGAGCATCGCTTGTCGTCCTGCTCGCGACATTGAACAGCTTCCTGCCAGCGGGCCTCGGTCCGATTGGGGTGGCGGTAATTTTCGGCGTGGACGAATTGATGGATATGGGGCGCACCTGCGTAAATCTCATCGGGAATTGTCTGGCGACGATCGTGGTCGCCCGATGGGAAGGAGAATTCGACGACAAGCGGGCACGCGTGTTTGGCACAACGGCGGAAGCCGAGCTGGATCTAAAATCCGGCGATCTTGCCTTCGCTGATGCGGTCGCTCAAGGCGACTGAGAAACGGTCATAGGGGTTTTCATCCGCGGATTTTGACGAGGAATGACCATTGATCGGTTTGGTCCTCAATAATCTGGTGCTCGGCTTGCCTGCGCCATGTCCGGCACGAATGCAAAACACGCCAATTTCTATCCGAAATAGACATTGACACTTGGTTCATCTCCACTGAAGATCACGGCCTTCAACAGCTCAAAAAATATATGAAAACTCCTCGTTGGTTTACTGGAAATCGTGTCGTCTCACGTCTGCGCATCCCTATCGCGGGCACGCTTATCGCAGCCGCCGTGGTCAGCGCGATTGCAACGGTTTTCAACCCCGATTATCTCGTCAACGTTGGTAGCCCGACTACACCATTTTCACAGAACAAACAAAATGAACCCGCCCTGGCGGTAGATGCCAATCATCCGAACATCCTCGTCGCGGGCGCGAATGACAATATTGATTTGGAAGCCTGCAACGCGGGCAATGATACGACTTGCCCCTTCACGCCCGGCGTCGGTACCTCCGGCATCTACTTTTCGTTCGACAGTGGTGGCACATGGACGCAGCCGACCTACACCGGCTTGAGCGCGCGCAACTGTCTCGGCACCGTGGGCAACAGTGATGACCCTTGCACACCCCAAGTCGGGGGGCCCATTGGTACGCTGCCCCGGTACTACGAGAATGGCCTCGTCTCGGACGGCGACCCGGGGCTCGCCTTCGGGCCCAAGCCCGACTCGACCGGCCACTTCGCCTGGTCGCATGGCTCTCGGCTCTACTACGCGAACCTCGCGTCGAACCTGAACGAGAAGAAGGACGAAACCTTCAAGGGCGCTGAAGCGATCTACGTTTCACGCACCGACAACGTGGCGATTGCGGCGTCGGGCGGTCCTGCCGGCAAGTTTGCGTGGAAGCAGCCAGTGCTCGTTTCCAAACAGTCCTCGACGACATTCTCCGACAAGGAGCAAATCTGGGCAGACAACGCGGAGAGTAGCCCATTCTTCGGCAACTGCTACCTATGCTGGGCATCGTTCAGGAGCCTGAGCAACGGGAACGGCTCGCCGCAGCCGCTCGCAGTAGCGACCTCGAGGGACGGAGGCGACACTTGGACAGTGAACCAGGTCACGCCCGCGAGCAATAACCCTTTCAACATGAAGCAGGGCTTCGGCCGCTCCGGTTGCACGGTGCGAACTGACAGCAACGGCGTCGTCTACGTCCTCGCGAACCAGTTTGCAGTCGGCATGCCCGGGCAAGGCTCGCACATCCTGGTCAAGTCCTTCGACGGCGGCAAAAGCTGGACCAAGCCACAGAACATCGGGCTCGCGGTTGACACGTGCTTCTCGGTGCAGTTCGACGGCACCGACTTCCGCTGTGTCGAGGACGGCGTCGCGGGTGCGCGCGACGACCTTGGCTCGGCTCCGAGCATCGACATCGCCAACGGCGCGCCGACGGGAGCGAGCGCGACCGACGAGATCGTGCGCACCTGGGTTGACGGGCGCGACGGCGTCGACCACCCGCACGTCTTCACCAGCTACTCGACGAACGGCGGCAACACCTGGACCGACCCAGTGGCTCAGGAGACACTCGCACTCGGCGATCGCGGGTACTACTCGGCCATTGCGATCTCACCGAAAGGGACTGACGCCTACCTCGTGTACAACGCGTTCACGACGCCGTTCCTCAACGACACCACGAGCACGCGGAACCTCGTCGGGGTTGTCAAGCACGCGGACATCAGCGGCGTCGGCGCGCTCGGCGCGTTCACGCAGCTCCACCGGAGCCCGCCTGGCGACCCGCGGGGCTCCAGTCAGAACAACTTGTGGCTGGAGTTCCTGGGCGACTATGTCTACGCGGTTGCCACGGACACCTACGGCGCAGCGGTCTGGAACGACACCCGCAATGCGGCTGACTGTCTGGCCATTGATACCTGGCGGCAAGCGGCACAGAATGCCATCGCTAATGGGACGACCGTGCCGGCGAAGCCCGCACCGCAGCAGGCTTGCGACCCGACCTTCGGCAACTCGGACATCTTTGGGGGATCGTACGGCGATCCGACTCCGACCCCCTAGGACCCTCCACTCAGCTTGACTTTGATTAAATAATCGCAACGGAGGTTGGAAATTTCAGGGACGCGGATAACCGCGTCCCTGTTTTTTTGTACTGAAGGATTTTCCGTGACAGCAATTGCCGGTCCCACAATAGTTCGATGCCAAACATGCACACACCGGAAGGAGCAATCCATCTTCTGCAAACAGCCGTTTCGGCATTCCTGGCGATCCTTTTTCTACAGTCTGGCATTGATAAAATCGTCGATCGGCGCGGTAACATCGAATGGTTGAAAGGACATTTCGCCAAAAGTCCGTTGGCGGGAATTGTGCCTGCGATGGTGACAGCGATCACCATCCTGGAGATTGCCGCCGGAGCGCTGAGCGCAATTGGCTGCGTCGTCATAATCTTTGGGCGCGACCCCACCCTTGCCTTCTACGGTGCGGTCATCTCCGCGATCGCGATCGTTGCACTCTTCTTCGGCCAACGCATGGCAAAGGATTACGCTGGAGCATCCGTCCTCGTTCCCTATTTTCTGCTGGCGTTAGCCGCGATCTATCTGCTCGCCCAATACTGAATCAACGAAGCAGCCTTGCCTGTTCTTCGGCGGTTGCGCTGAGCCATCGCCAGAGGCAGCTTGTTGAACATGGAGAAGGAAACGACAGGTGAAAACACACGAATTTATCAAAGCATTGCGGAATTCGGCCGATAAAGAGCTCATCTTTGCGAACGCCGACGAGCAATCTATCCACGCCGGTTACCATCTGACGGAAATCAAAGCGGCGTCTTTTGAAACAGTTGATTGCGGCGGCAAAACCAACCGCTGGAATGAAACCATTCTGCAATTGTGGGTGCCGGAAGACGCGGAGGATACTTACATGAAAAGCGACAAGTTCCTCAGCATCTACGATAAAGTGCGGCGTCTGGTTCTTCTCGATGAACAGGCTGAGATCCGGATTGAGTACGGCGATGAGAATTTTTTCTCCACGCCGTATCACATCAGCCATTGGCGCGAGGACAAGGCAGCGATTCGGTTTTTCCTGAAGCCTCCCGCGACGACCTGCAAAGCGCGGGACCGCGTTCTCAGCGGCAAAACTGAGAGCTGTTGCGCATAAAACGTCGCGGACAGCAAGCGAATGAGCCGATCAAGGGGCCTAATCGGCCGCGAGATCGAGCGCAATTAATTCTTCGCAACCTTTGGCGGGAAGAGCCAGAGCAGCCTGCCCTTGCGCGAAGAAAGATCGACATCGACCAGCGCGATGCCGGCCTTGGACAATTTAAGCGACGCGCCAGTCAGCGCAGAGATTGTCTTGGTAAAATCCGGTTCGTGACCGACGATCATCAAACTTTCGGCGGAATTTTTTCTAATTAATTCCTCCAGCTCCGCGGGGCCAAATCCAGGCGCGAGCCGTCGATCTTCGCGACATTTCACTTCAAGATGTTCCGCGGCTATTTCTGCCGTTTGCGCTGCGCGTGGCAACGGGCTGGTCAAGATAAGGTTCGGGCGCGCCTTAAGGCGGACCAAGAAGGCAGCGATTTCGTGCATTTCTTTTTTTCCACGCTTGGTAAGCGGACGTTCGTCGTCCGATTTCTTCCAGTCGGGCCAGTCGGCCTCGCCATGTCTGAGAAAGTAAAGTTCCATAATAAATTTTATCGCCTTTCTAAAGAATCTGCCATTTTGGTCGGCGCGTCCGCGGATCGATTTGCCACAAGCGCGTTCCCCCGAGAAACGCATTGCGATTATGCCCACGTTCAAATCCTCTCGGGAGTTGATCGACGCGTTTGGCGTTGCCGCCGCCCAGGACGACATAATCGGCGATGAGCGATTTCTTTAATTGCACGATCGCGTGATCAACGTCGCGCTGCCAAATTTTTTTGCCGAGCCGCGCCAGGCCCGGTTTGCCGAGATAATCTTCAATGATATTGCCGTTGCGGTAAGGCAGATCCCCCAATTCGAGTGGGAGAACGTAATTATTCCAAACCAAAGCTGACCCAAGCCCGGTGCCGAGCCCGAGAAAAAGCATTCGACGGCCGTGATAACTGCCAAGCGCCTGCATGGCGGCGTCGTTGATGATGCGAACCGGTTTACCAAGAGCTTTCTCAAAATCAAATCCAACCCAGCCCCTGCCGAGATGTTTAGGATCACTCACGATACGCCCAGCTCGCACCGGGGATGGAAAACCAACGGATACGGCAGCGAAGCTCCAGTCCTCTAGGAGCGGTTGCATTTGCGTCACCATTTCACGCGGCGTCATTGTTAAACCCGAATCGAATTTCCGTTTTTCAGCGCGGGAAATCATCAGTTTGACGTGTGTCCCGCCAACGTCGATGACGAGGATTTTTTTCTTCATGATTTTTTCGCGTCAGCCAGGGACGTAATCGGAGTCAATTTCGCGGACGCCACGCGTTTCGGTTTGCGACTTTTCTTTGCGAGGCGACGCGAACGCTCTCGGAATTGCAATTGGGCTTGCTCACGGGGTTCCTTCCCTTCTGGTTTGAGACGGCGATAACTTCCGTCCGGCTGCAGTTCGCGCGCTTTCACCCGATCATGGACAAACTTCGGTAAGATTTCGTCGATGATTTCGTCGCGCAGCGACGGTTGCTCGACCGGAAAAGCGATTTCTACTCGCCGGAAAAAGTTCCGCGGCATCCAATCGGCGCTGGAGAGAAAGACCTCGCGCTGCCCGGCATTCTCAAAATACAAAATTCGACTATGTTCCAGAAAGCGGCCCACAATGCTGAAGACGCGGATGTTTTCGCTTAAGCCGGGAATCTTTGGCCGGAGACAACAAATGCCGCGAACGACCAAATCAATCGTCACATCCGCGCAGGAAGCTTCGTAAAGCTTCTCAATAATCTGTTGATCGACAAGGGCATTGAGTTTCGCAATGATCCGAGCGGGTTTGCGGGCTAAAGCGTGATCGCGCTCGCGGTCGATTAAGCTAATCAGCCGTTTGTGGAGATCGAACGGAGCTACTAGCAATTTTTTCAACCCAGGATAACCAGCCAGACCCGTCAACGTGTTGAAAACCACCGCCACCTCTTCCGTCAGCTCCGGCTCGCAGGTGAACAGACTAAAATCGGTATAAATGCGAGCGGTTCGCGGATGATAATTGCCGGTGCCTAATTGGACATAATGACGAAGACGATCGGCGTCACGGCGGACGATCAAGAGCGCTTTGCAATGCGTTTTCAAGCCGACCACACCGTAGA
>QHON01000142.1 GCA_003218815.1 Verrucomicrobiota bacterium | reverse complement strand
CATGTCGGTAAGCAAATCTGGAAATAATCTTTGCTCCTGTAGTGCGGCGGATAACGTCGCGCCATCGATTACGGCTCGACGGACCTCAACTAATTTCCGTTCGAGGAATCGGTTGCCCGCAATTTCCGTTACCAAATCGAGGGACCGAAGCAGGGGGATTCCATTTTCCATCAGTGTTCCCAGTGTGCGCGAGAACTGCGCATAATAACGATGCCGGATGATGCGTCCATAGCCAGGGATGACGAGACGAAAGCGGTCCCAAGCGATTCGTCCTTCATCGCTGCGGACAAAGGCGCGGAAGCCGATAATCACGCCAACAGTGAGGAGCGCGCCGATCCACCAATAGCCTGTGATTGCATGATGAAGATGCACGAGGATGCGAGTGGGTAATGGCAGCGTACCGCCGGTTTCGGACATAAAGCCAGTCAATTGCGGCAC
>QHON01000141.1 GCA_003218815.1 Verrucomicrobiota bacterium | reverse complement strand
ATTCGCGGAAACTCGCTTAGCGCTTGCGAGAAACTGCGGCCGTCGATCAATGCTTGATGCAGCGCGTGGGTCATTTGTTGGACGCGCGGCTGCTTCAACCGTTTTTCCAGAATCGACAATCCCTCGTCGAGCGTCATTCCCGCTTGCAGCAAATGGGCGAGCTGCTCGGTAAAAACAAGTAACTGACCGTGCGGAATTTTCAGCGACTGTCTGGCAGGCGTGGGCCCTGCGACATCTCGACTGGCGATCTTTGGTTCCGCGCCAACTACATCAATCCGAATCGGAATGCATTGTTGCAATTCGATTTGGCGAATAGCGATCGCACGATCTGCACAGTCGAGCACACCCTCCACGAGGCCGCCCTGTGCGTTACGCGCCCGATAAGCAAACTGTGGCATCGCAGTTGGATATTAACTCGAAATTGGAAATTCCAAATTCGAGTTCTGACTTCTGATCGGGAAAATCACCGGCCGTCTCGTCCGCCGCCTTTATCCATTATATAGTGATGGCGGGTGCGCGAGCCACAAATTGTAGTTAAAATTGACTTGCCAAGGCCCGATTGGTTCTGCTATCAGCCAAGAACATGAAATGTGCAGCAGTGTTTATATTCGTTTCCCTCGTGCTTGCGTCGGAAGGCTTCGGCGTTTTGCGTCCGCAGTTTCCGGTCAAGCCAATGCCGCCATTCCAAGGCGACACGATTGTTATAGGGAACGACATAGATTCCCACAAAGCGGTGCCTGTCACGGCGCCTCGATAACGTCCAATAAACTGCAGAGCACGGGCATACCGCCTGTGTGGCGAGAACTACCTCGTCTTTTCAGTTAGTCAGTGCGATTCGCTCGTCGCACAGATCAGATGTCAACGATTTTAATACATGCTGCCATCGAAAATTTTATCTTGAATCTTCCTAAGTGGACACAATTCGCACTCGACATGGCGCGATCGATTTGAGATTACGACAGTAGGTTAACCGTAACCACCGTGAATGATCGCTGCGTGGCTAGCTGCACTTCGACGAGAAGAGAAGTGGGCTACAGCTACGCTGTCTGAGCGTTTGCCCGCGATCCGACGCGCCAGTATTGTTCTCTGCCTCTTGGCGATCTTCGTCATCTGCGCGAGCGCGCAAAAGAATCCCACAACGGTCCAGGCACAAAAGAGGCGCATCGTTATCGGCGCGAGTATGCTGCTCGACGGGCGCGGCCACGTCTTACGCGACACGCGCATCGTTGTCGAAGGCTCGAAGATCGTGGCGCTCGATCCGAATGCCTCGCCCGTTGACTACGACCTGCGGGGCTTCACAGTCCTGCCCGGCTGGATCGACTCGCACGTCCACATCACCTGGAGTTTCGGCGAGAACGGCAAGAACGCGGGTGCGGACGAGACGACGCAGTTCGCCGCGTACCAGGCAGCGTCCAATGCCTGGCTGACGTTGATGGCGGGTTTTACGACAGTGCAGAGCGTCGGCTCGCCCATGGACGTTCCGCTGCGCGACGAGATCGCGAAGGGAGCGCTTCCGGGTCCGCGCATCCTCACAGCGGTCGAGCCGCTTGAAGGGCGCGGAGAGAAAACGGGCACGCCGGATGAGATTCGCACTTTCGTGCGCAAGCAGAAAGAAGCCGGCGCAGACCTCATCAAAATCTTCGCCTCGGCATCCATACGTCAAGGTGGCGGCATGACGCTCTCACAAGATCAACTCAACGCCGCTTGCGACGAGGCGAATAAACAGAGATTGCGCACGCTGGTCCATGCCTACAAGGATGCCGTGCGCGCCGCTACGATCGCCGGCTGCACCGAAGTCGAGCACGGCACGATGGCAACTGAGGAGGACCTCAAACTCATGGCCGAGCGCGGCACGTATCTCGATCCGCAAGCTGGACTCGTGATCGAGAATTACCTCGCTAATAAGGAGCGCTTCCTCGGCACGCCCGGCTACACCGAAGAGGGATTCGCGGCGATGGAGCGCGTCTTGTCGATCGACCACGATCTCGTCCGGCGCGCGGTCAAGATTCCAGGGCTCAAAGTCGTCTTCGGCACGGATGCGCTCGCCGGCGCGCATGGTCGCAACGCCGAGGAGCTCATCGATCGCGTGCGCGATGCCGGAGTTGATCCGATGAGCGCGTTGGTTTCCGCGAACTCGCTCGCCGCCGAAGCGATGCGCATGGGCGAGCGTATTGGCTCCATGGCACCTGGCTACGAAGCCGACATCATTGCGCTCGACGGCGATCCTCTCAAAGACATCACTGCGGTGCGCCGCGTCACTTTCGTCATGAGAGGCGGCATCGTTTACAAGAACCTCGCGCGCGGGGCGATCCCGACCTATGCAGGCGTCCAGCCCTGAGCATTGCGAAACTTGGCTATGAGGCTTCCACCAGTGGGAACAAGCGGGAGGAATTCCCGATACAGGTCACTTATATCGAGGCTGAAAATGTCCCGCGCAAAAGCTGCGGCGTTACGCTCGTAATAATCGGTAGTTCTATCAGAAGGGTTCCATTGTTTGTGGCTGACCAGAGAGGGGACGCGTATGCGTGTTTGCCATCAAAAGCGGAGGCATCGACGTGACAGTGGTTTGACCCGTTGTGGTCGTAGTCGTTTCGGGTTGGCTTGAGCAAGACACCAGCATCAAGCCGATGATCGGAAGCGCAAAAATGAGAATGATTGATTTTTTCATAGTGTGAATCACTTCTTTGAAAGAACGCGAGAGAACAATGGCTCTACTGATGTCAGGGTGTTAGGACTTAAATCCGGAACTTCAGGCAAGAAGGGAAGGCCTCGTACTACCACCTCCGCCTCACTGAGTAAAGACGCAATGACCTGCAATTTATCGCCATTACGGAGGTTCATCTCATTGCGCACAAATTGATTTGATGCAAGCTCGCCATCCTTTGAACTCGCCGGTGTGCTCGTGCGTTTCGATCACGTTGCCAGCATCATCGTAAACGCGAATCAACGCACTGTGCGAGCGGCTGCGAAACTTCGCGTAGCCGATTGCGTTGTTGATCGCGTCAGGCTCGAGCTTCGAATTGAAGATTCATCGTGACGTTCCGTTTCCTGCGGCGTTACTGTCGAATCTTAGCAAGAAGATGGGCGAAGAGCTGATATGTCAGAATTGCGTTGGCTTAAGAAGATGGCTGCAACGGCCGCCCCACTGTTGATTCTGGCTCTACCCTCGCTGTGGCTAATCGCGGCCGTGCCACCGCTGTGGCGCGACGTGGACGCATATGTGCAGACAGTTTTTCCGCTAAACGCAAACACGATTTTGTTGCACGCTCCGCTGTATTGTATCCTTAGCCGGGTGCCTCTGTGGTTGGGCTATCTAACTAGTGGAGTAGGCCTGCCGGTTCGGCTCGGCCATTTTATCAAGCATACGCAGCTTACCGATTCGGGGGTATTCGCGCTCGTCTTTGCCCAACACGTCGCTTTGTGGTGGGCCGCGCTTTTTTTCATCAATATCATCACGACAAATTTATGGTCGCGCCTACTTCTGGCCATTTTCTTTGCAAGCCACCCCCTGTTCTACGCGTTTGCACATTGCGTCGGCTCGGAAACGCTGAGCATGATCATTACCGTGTTCTTGGCCGCGACTGGTTTGCGAATCGCCTCGCGGTATCCCAACATCGTGCTGCGGGACTGGATTTTGTTCGGGGCATTACTTTGCGGCGCGATCTTGACACGGCACATTAACAGCGTCCTCGTTGCACTTTTGCCGATCACGATTTTTCTGATTGCGCTCGTGCGATCTTTGCACAAGTCGCTTGCCTCCCGCCACGCAACATCTGCTCTCAATTTCACACTCGGTCGATCGGCGCGTGTGTGGTGCGTTTCAGCGATCACCGGCCTTAGCGCGCTCGTCTTAGCCACCAGCTTCACGCATTTGCTGTGCTGGCGCGCGCATGTTCGTTGGCGCTCAAAGGTCGGGTATACCTTCGTTTGGCGGCTTAATTTTATCAACCGCGTGCCGCTCGGCTTGCGCGATCAATTCCTTGCAGCTGCGGCGTCTAAGTGCCAACTGCCCGAGGCGCGGCAGCTGCTTATGAAACTTGCGGAGCGGTTCAGACAGAACCAGCTCTGGGACCCAGCAGCTTTTGTCAAGGAATGGAAAGTCTCTTTCACTGACCCGCATGGAAAAATTCAGGATGAAAAATTTGATCGGTCTCTTAACGAGATGGCTTACGCGTTGTTTTATCCACCAAGCTCGGCGCTATGGTCTGCGGCCGTACAAGACTTCGAGCATGCAACTCGACTGCGCGAAAGTGATGTTGTGCACTATCTTTTCGTCACGACAGATTATTTTTTCAATAACCGCGCTTCCATGCCGCAATGCGAGCGATTGAAAACCTTTCGCGAACCGCGCGCGCAACTCGCGAGCGCTGCCAACCAGTTCTATTTCCGATGGTGGAACCCGATCTCATTTCGACTTTGGAGCATTATCTGGTTGCTCCTTCTTTTGAGGTCAGTCTTTATGAGCAGAAAGTTCCAAACTGGCGATGGCAGGGTCGTTTTGTATGTGGTCATCTTGTTCGTAGTCGGCGTCACTATAGTGTTTTTGAATTGTTTCTTCGCGGAAATTCAACCGCGCTTTACGTTGCCCATGATGGAACTTCTTATACTTTCAATAATGATTCTGCTTGGTGTGATTTTCCGTGATGCAAAATTTCCTGGGCATGAGCGGCGTCGGAACAATTGACAGCTTCATCGTAAACACGAATCACAGTGTCATATAAGCGGCTGTAAAACTTTGCGTAGCTAATTGCATTGCTGACTGCGTTTGGCTTGGCGTACCACGGCCGACCGAACGGGAGCGCCTCGCTGATTAGATCAAAGCCGCGCCGATCCTTGCGGGGTCGAATTTCGTAAACGTGCTCGGAAACGTTATCTTGCCGCCTCAGCTTTAGCTTTGATCGCCTCCTCTTTGTTGCCAACGCACACTGGGGCGATTCGAAAGCGCTTAATTGTGCGAGCGGATGAAAAACTGACTCCGT
>QHON01000140.1 GCA_003218815.1 Verrucomicrobiota bacterium | reverse complement strand
TTTGCTGCCAACTGCGCTGGGGTCACTGGGACATTTATATGCTCACGCAAGCAGCCGGGTGGGGGATCGTCCCCGATTACTTAGCAGTGTTTAAGCCGTCGAGTTATCGCTGGCTCGTTCCGGCGCTGAATAATCCGACCGAGGCGAGCCAGATGTCGATGACTTTGGGCGCACTGCTCTTTGGTATAATCGCGCTCTGCGAACTGCTCCCAGCAATTCGTCGGCTGGCCGACTGGCCGACACGAGCCGGCATCTATTTCTGCGCCGCGGTGATCTACTATATTTCAATTAGCGGAGTGGCCTGCGTCGAGATGGAAAGCATGCTCCGCTATGAATTTTGCGTGCACGCCCTAATCGTGCTGGCGGTTTTGAATT
>QHON01000139.1 GCA_003218815.1 Verrucomicrobiota bacterium | reverse complement strand
GTATTTCGCGCACCGCCACCTACAAGGGTTTTCACTTCGATATTGGCGGGCATCGTTTCTTTTCCAAATCCAAAGCGGTAGAAGATTTGTGGACCGAGATTTTGCCTAACGACATGCTCGTGCGTCCGCGTTCATCGCGTATTTTTTATGGCGGCAAGTTTTTTTCCTATCCGTTAAAGCCGTTTGAAGCATTGCTAAAGCTCGGCATCTTCAAATCTGTTCTTTGCGTGCTCTCCTGGTTGAAAGCTCGCGTCTTCCCAATCCGCGATCCTCGTAACTTTGAAGAGTGGGTGAGCAACCAGTTCGGCAGACGGCTCTTCAACACTTTCTTCAAGAGCTACACCGAAAAGGTTTGGGGCATGAGCTGCAGAGAGATTTCCGCAGACTGGGCCGCGCAGCGCATAAAAGGACTTTCACTTGGCAGCGCGATCAAGAACGCACTGTTACCGCAGCGCTACAATGGTGATCGAACGAAAGTGATCAAGACGTTGATCAATTCTTTCCGTTATCCTCGCAGAGGTCCCGGCATGATGTGGGAAGCGTGTGCCGAAAAGACGAAGGTGATGGGTGGTACGATCGAAACGGGCTGCAAGGTCACCGGCTGTTCCTACAACGACACCTCCAGCAGTTGGACGGTCGAATTCACAGATCGGCAAGGTGGGTTGCGCACAATTGAAGCCGAACACGTCATTTCATCTGCACCGATGCGAGAATTAATCTGCGGATTGTCGCCAGCGGTAAGTGAACGGGCGAAAGACGCGGCGGAAAGCCTCAAGTACCGTGACTTTCTCACGGTCATGCTCATTCTGAGAGATCGACATATGTTCGATGACAATTGGATCTATATTCACGACCCAAGCGTTAAGGTTGGCCGCGTTCAAAACTTCCGCTCGTGGTCGCCAGAGATGGTACCCGATTCCGATAAGGTCTGCTATGGCCTCGAATATTTCTGCTTTGAGCACGACGGTCTTTGGGATTCGAGCGATGGCGATTTGATCGAGTTGGCGAAACGCGAACTGATTAAGATCGGTCTGGCCAGAGAGGGTGATCTTGTGGACGGTTGCGTTGTTCGCCAGAAGAAAGCATATCCAGTTTACGACGACGATTATGCGCGCCACGTCACCACAATTCGCCAGGAGCTCGAAAGCCGTTATCCGAATCTGCACCTCGTCGGGCGAAACGGCATGCACAAATACAATAATCAGGATCACGCCATGATGACCGCGATGTTGTGCGTGGAAAATATTCTCGCCGACACCAAGCTTTATGATCTCTGGCAGGTCAACGGCGACGCCGAATATCACGAAGCCGGCGTATCTGCCGCGGAAGAAACGACTGGCACTGCCCTGCGACTCGTACCAACACGTGTCGTGGCTGCTCCGGAGCTGGCTCCGGAAGGATAACGCAAATTACTCCGTGACCTCCTCGATTGGCGGGCAAGAGCAGAACAGATTTCTGTCTCCGTAAACATTATCTATCCGCGCGACGGCGGGCCAGAATTTGTGTTCGCGCGTCCACGGCGCGGGGAAAGCCGCTTCCTCGCGTGAGTAAGGCCGGTCCCAGTTTTCGGAAGCAATTTGCCGCGCCGTGTGGGGCGCGCTTTTTAAGAGATTGTTCTTCCGATCGGTCTTTCCATTCGCGACCGCTTCGATCTCTGCGTGGATCGAGATCATCGCATCGCAAAAACGGTCGAGCTCATGTTTTGGTTCGCTTTCGGTCGGCTCGACCATCATCGTCCCAGCCACTGGCCAGGAAATCGTCGGCGCGTGAAATCCGTAATCCATCAAACGTTTTGCGACATCTTCGACTTCGATTCCCACATTCTTCCACTGCCGAAGATCGAGAATGCACTCATGCGCAACGAGGCCATGTTTGCCTTTGAAGAGAACCGGGAAATACGGATCGAGTCGCTTTGCGATGTAGTTGGCACCCAGGATTGCGACCTTTGTCGCTTCCGTTAACCCGGCTGCGCCCATCATCCGGATGTACATCCACGAAATTGTAAGAATACTCGCGCTGCCGTACGGCGCCGCTGCTACTGGCCCGACCAGTTTATTGAGATCGACGTCTTGATTCAGCGAAGCCGTGGCTGGCAAAAATCGGACAAGATGTTTGGCGACGCCGATTGGCCCCACGCCCGGGCCGCCGCCGCCATGCGGAATGCAAAAGGTCTTATGCAAATTTAGATGACAAACGTCAGCACCGTAATCCCCAGGGCGGCAAAGGCCGATCTGGGCGTTCATGTTCGCGCCATCCATGTAAACCTGGCCACCGTGCGCGTGTACGATTTCGCAGATTTCGCGAATAGTCGTTTCGAAAACGCCGTGGGTCGAAGGATATGTCACCATTAACGCGGCGAGATCGCGCGCGTGCTCGTCGGCTTTGGCGCGTAGATCGGCAAGATCGATATCACCATCCTTTAAACACGCGATCGGCACAACTTTGAAACCCGCCATAACCGCGCTCGCCGGGTTGGTTCCGTGCGCAGAGGTCGGGATGAGGCAGATATTGCGATCCGCTTGGCCGCGCGATGCGTGATATTCACGAATTGCAAGCAGCCCTGCATATTCGCCCTGAGACCCGGCGTTGGGTTGCAACGAAATCGCCGCAAAGCCTGTTAACTCAGCGAGCCATTGCTCTAATTGCTTGCACATCTCGATGTACCCGGCGGTCTGATCATTCGGCGCGAATGGATGTAGCCTAGAAATTTCCGGCCATGAAATCGGAAACATTTCGGCGGCGGCATTTAACTTCATCGTGCACGAGCCGAGCGGAATCATCGAGGTGGTCAGCGAAAGATCGCGTGATTCGAGCTTTTTGAGATAACGGAGCATCTCGGTCTCAGTGTCGTGGGTGTTGAAGACAGGATGCATCAGAAAATCGGAGGAGCGGACGGTCGATTGCGGAATCTGAAATTCCGTTCCGGCGAGCTTGTCATCTTCAAAATCGCGCACGTTTGCTCCGCGTAACGCCGCCATGAGAACTTCGAGATCTGCGTCCGTCGTGGTCTCGTCCATTGAAATGCCTAACGAGTGCGGCCCAAGCCTCCGTAGATTGCAGCCGGATCGCTCGGTGCGCGCCAAAATCTCGCGGCTCGACTTTTCACCGAGCTCAAAGCGGATGGTGTCGAAGAATGCCTGATGCGCGATTTCAAATCCGAGTTGGCTCAAGCCCGACGCGAGCTTGGAAGCGAAAGAATGGACACGTTTCGCGATCGCACGAAGACCGTGCGGCCCGTGATAAACCGCGTACATCGACGCCATGACAGCGAGGAGGACCTGCGCCGTGCAAATATTGCTCGTTGCTTTATCGCGACGGATGTGTTGCTCGCGCGTTTGCATTGCGAGACGATAAGCGGGGCGACCGTCGGCGTCGTGGGAGACGCCTACGAGACGTCCCGGCATGTGGCGCCTATATTCGTCGCGTGTGGCGAAAAATGCCGCGTGCGGACCGCCAAATCCCAGTGGCACACCGAAGCGCTGCGTGCTCCCGACCGCCACGTCGGCACCGAATTCTCCCGGCGGTTTTAATAATGTCAGCGCCAGAATATCTGCCGCCACCACAACCAGCGCGCCAGCCGTGTGCGCTTGCCTAACAAATTCAGTGTAATCGTAAATTGCGCCGTCTGTGGCTGGATACTGCACAAGTGCGCCAAAAACGGTGTTGTCGAATTTGAAGTGCGAAAAATTGTCGATCTTGATCTCGATACCGAGCGGCTTCGCGCGGGTACGCACGACTTCAATGGTTTGCGGGTGGCAATTGTCCGCGACGAAAAAAGTTTTCCGCGCAGTAACGACAGCGTGGCAGAGCGCCATCGCTTCGGCCGCGGCGGTTGCTTCATCGAGGAGTGATGCATTGGCGATGTCGAGTTTGGTAAGATCGACAATCATTGTTTGAAAATTGAGCAGTGCTTCGAGACGACCCTGAGCGAGTTCGGCCTGGTACGGCGTGTAGGCAGTGTACCACCCGGGATTTTCGAGAATGTTTCGCTGAATGACTGGCGGCGTGATGCAATCGTAATAACCGGCGCCGATGAACGAGCGTGTGACTCTGTTCTTTTTCGCGATCGCGCGCAGTTCGGTCAGTGCTTCGCTCTCCGATTTCGCCTCCGGTAGATCCAATTGTCGATTGAGTCGGATATTTTTCGGGATCGCCGCCTCGATCAGTGCGTTCAGGTTTTCCAAACCGACACTCCCCAACATCGCGTCGATCTCTTCTTGATTCGGACCAATGTGACGCCGCGCGAATGAATTGAGATAGGCGCCGGGTTCACGCATTTGCATCTGAAGAGACTACGGAAGGCCAATCGCGCTTCAAGTTTGTCGGCGGG
>QHON01000138.1 GCA_003218815.1 Verrucomicrobiota bacterium | reverse complement strand
CGTGAATACTCCTCAGGCGGCTCGCCTGGGAAGCCATAAAGGAGGTTCCACTCGGGGTTGATACCAATCTCCGCACACCACTTTAACAGGCGTATATTTTGCAGGGCGGTTACACCCTTCCGCATCAATCGCAGGATGGGCGTGCTTAAGCTCTCGATTCCCGGTTGAATAGCATGAACGCCGCTGGAGTAAAAAGTCCGGAGTTGGTCTTTTTTTAGATTTGCCTTCGTTTCGTAAAAGATTTCCAAATCACAGCCGGCCGCGCTCACCTGCGGCAGAAGGTCCCGAATGTGTCCAAGGTCAATAATCTCGTCCACCGCAACAAAGTCGAGAATTTTGTACTGTGCCGCGAAGCCTAAGATCTCGTCTACAACGCGTGCTGCCGGCTTTCTGCGAAATGGCATTAGAGAGCCATTCTCTCCGCAAAACGTGCAGTGCGACTTTGCACCCCACCAACATCCCCTTGAACTCTCGAACAGGATAGCTACTTCGGGCCACAGTTCTGCTCGCAATGGGCTGCGCTCGAGACGCTCAAAAAATTCCTCGTAGGTGGGAGTAGGGACCTCGTCCATCGGAACTTGCGGTTTGTTCACTTGCGGTACGACTACAGACTGCCCGTCGACGCGATAACACAGCCCCGGATGAGGACGAACCGCTCGACCAGCCAGCGTGTCTAAGACGACTTCAGGAAACACCCGCTCGCCCTCACCTCGGACCACGACATCAATCCACGGAAAGCACTCATGCAAAGCCGCTCCCATCGGTCCATCGCAGTTGCCACCACCGAAGACGATCGTAAGCGACGGATCCCTAGCCTTCAGTATCTTCGCCAGCACTAATGAAGCAACATTTTGCTGAAAAACTGTAGAAAAGCCTACGATGCGTGGTTGGCCTGCGAGCACTTCGTCTGCAGCCGCGGCGAGGAACTCAGGGACGAACCTCTTCATTTGGATGGCGGTGATTACCGCCTCTTCAGAAATTTGTGATCGTGCATAATCCAGATACTCATCATCCTCCCGCGAAGACTCGGCATATGGCGGTACTTTGAAGATCCAGTCACCGAGGCTGACCATAAAAGCGTCAAAGGCAATTTGTTCGTAATCGTCCATCGAGAGCCGCTCGTTTTCGTCCGCTTCCGCCGTCCGGCTGTGCAGGTGCTCCATAAACATGAGCTCAAAAGAATGCGAACGCGCTGCGATGCCTACACGAGTAAGGCACCGCTTTAGAATCCCGAGCTGAATCGGAGGGCGTCGCAGATCCTTGAAAGGCATCGAAACCAAGCTAACCGGCATGTGTCTGGTGCCCGGTGGAATTTCACTACTAGTGTTCGGGTCTGACGCGTGCCGATTCACGGAGGTCCGCGGAGTAGCCATAATTGGTCGTTAGTCTCCATCCATTCTGACCCGATGATAGCGATCCCGACACGAGAGCGTCAAGCCCCACTATGTGGACGGCTGAGAAACTTGGCGGAGCCCATTGGGTTGCTGATTCCGCCCGTCCGTACGGCTGGGAGCCGCTTCGCCTCTCAGCCAACGCGGAAGCGGATGTCGCGGATGGTTTTCGCGCCGAAGCGCTTTCTTGGAAACCTGTTCCAGTTCGTAGTGCAAGGCGGGCTGCAAGACGCGGACATAAAGGACACCTTCACGCAATGCCACCGGCGCGGAGTGCGCGACGATAAATTCGCCGACGGTTTTTGACCAGGAGTCGATGACTTCCGTCTCGTGCAGGCGCTCGCGCAATCCAAGACGCTGCATGATTTTGGGCAGCAGCTCACCCGTGGTATGAAATCGATCGGGTCGCGCCTTTTTCTGCGGCAGGCCCCGCCACTCGGCAATAACGGCGGCGCGAAGAGCGGCGTTCATGGTCGGCTTTATTTAGCCACAGATGGACACGGATGAAACACAGATTTTTCAGAAGACGTGAATTGTGCAGCCTGCGGCCGACCTTTCTGCGGCTGACACAGCCCCCACTACAACTTTCCGAAATCCGGTTTCCGCTTTCCGCAATTGACTAGTACTTCCGCCGCATGTTGCTCGGCAAAATGTTCAACTCGGTCCGGTACTTGGCGACGGTGCGGCGCGCAATCGGGATGCCGCGCTCTCTCAGAATCTCGACGATCTCCATGTCGCTCAATGGCGCGTTGCCATTCTCGTTTTTGACCAGATCCAGGATCACGTCTTTCACGCTGGTGTTGCTCATCGCCTCGCCGCTGGCTGTTTGATAACCGGACGTGAAGAAATATTTCATTTCGAAGACGCCCCATGGCGTGGCCATATATTTTCCCGAAACGGCGCGGCTCACCGTGGTTTCGTGCACACCCACGGCATCGGCGATCTCTTTCATCGTCATCGGTTTCAAATGCGACGAGCCATGCTCGAAGAAATCCTGCTGCCGCGAAACAATCTGCTGCGCGATATTGGAAATGGTTTGCTGGCGCTGGTGGATCGATCGGATCAGGAATTTCCCGCTGCGGATTTTGTCGCGGATGTAATCTTTGACTTCGCTGCCGTTGTTGCCCTGCGCCATGATATCCTTGTAGGTGTTGCTGATGCGCAAATGCGGAATTTGCTCGCCGTTTAAAATGACCTGGTACTCGCCGTCCATTTTTTCGACGGTCACGTCTGGCAGAACATAGTTTGGCGGAGCGGTGGTGAATATCTGGCCCGGCCGTGGATTGAGTCGCGCGATATCGTTGGCGCACTCCTGCACCTTTTCCACGCTCATCCCCATGCGGCGCGCGATTTCGGGGAAGCGCCGTTTACCCAAATCCTCCATATGCTCGGAGATGATCTTATATTCGAGGCTGTTTTGCTTCCCGTCGCGTTCCAGTTGAATGAGTAGACACTCGCGCAAATCGCGCGCGCCCACGCCAGGCGGATAAAAACTCCGAATCAGCGCCAGCATTCTCTCGAAATCTTCCTTCGGGATGCCCGCATTGAGCGCCATCTCTTCCGGCGTGCTTTGGAGAAAACCGTTGTCGTCGATGTTGCCAATGATCAGTTCCGCGGCCTTGCGGTCAGCGGCATTGAGCGCCGTCTGATTCAGTTGTCCGATCAGATTCTGCTGCAGCGTTTCCTGGGTGGCGATGGAATCAAAAAAGAACTGGCGTCTATCTTTCGAGTCCTGCGAACGTCCGCTGTAGCTGCCCGACTGCGCCATGTAATCGCGCCATTCCTCGTCAAGGGTCGCCAGCTTATCGAACTCCTCTTTAAAATTATCGTCCGCGGACGCTTCCGCGCCGTCTCGCTCTTCCGGACTTAACTCGGTCGACAGCTCCTCCAGCACTGGGTTTGTCTCCATTTCTTGTTGAACCAGATTACGCAGTTCGAGCAGCGGCGTCTGGAGGATCAGAAGGCTTTGTTGGAGCTGTGGCGCAAGAACTTGTTGGAGGGCAAAATTCTGCGACTGATGCATTCCTTGCCCGGCCATACGCCGAATTTACCGGCGCAGCCGGCGACAAGCAAAGCAATTCGTGCCAGTAATCCGTAGTGGCAGGCGTATCGCCTACGGGAATTTGCAGTTGCCGCTGATACGGCTGCCTCTACAGCGCCTTATCTACCAACCAGCTCTCGCTCCGAGTGTAGAACTCGGGACGTATCCAGTTATCCGGGTATCGCGCTTACACACCTGCCATTTCCCATTTCGCGATCGTCTCCTGAATGAGGAGGGCGATCTTGTCGTTCACTTTCGTGAAATAGATTTTCGCCTTCACCGGATCAAATGCAGGATAGCCCTGGCCTTCTTTGTAAAGCATGATGGTCGACGGGAAAGGATACGCGCTCCACGTATTGGGCGGCGGAATTGCAGTCGCCATTTCGGGCTTGTAATGCTCTTTGCGAACGAGAGCGGGATCGATCGCCATCATGTAGGCCGTCTCAACACTTCCAGCGTCACATCACTGCAATAAGACCGCCAGTTCACAACCAAAATTCTCGTGCCCGTGTCGCGTCCGACCTCCTGGGCCAGCGCGCTTAGGACTGCGGTCTGGCCACCGCCGTGGCCATTTAGCAAAATAATATTTTGGAATTTGTTCTTGGCCAGGCCAGCGACGACTGCGCGGACATAGGCACGATAAGCATCTTCAGGAATCGTGAAACTGCCGGGATACGCGTCCAGGGTACCGGTGAATCCGTAGGGAATCACCGGCGCAACCATCGCGTTGACGCGTGGTGCGATCTCTCGTGCGATTGCCACGGGTGCAAGAATGTCGGTTCCATTGGGCGCAACGCCGTGCGGCTCAAGCGTTCCCAAGGGCAGCAAGACCGTCTGGATTTTCGCCGGAACCCATTCGCGAAACTCGATCCAGCTGATGCGCTCCATGTCGCGCGTGCTGGGCGCGTTCTGCCGGGCGGCATTCATCGAAACAGATTAGCAGGAGCACGAGCATCCCGCTTGTGTTTTCTAAATCGGTTGCAAGCTGCAGACTCACACTACGTCTTTCCGGCTACCATCATCCAATCCACCGGTCGATCGAACTCGAGGATTTCTTCAAAGACATCCGCTGTTTCACTGCACGGAATTGCAATTAAATCCGCGAACCTGTTGGCGTGAATGCGGCCGAGGGCCTGCGGCTTCCCGAGCGCAAGTGCCGCATTCCCCGTGACCATTTCCAAGACCTCTTTCGGCGAAAACGCCGGTTCGCTGCGCTGAAAAGCGCGCATCTCAGCAAATAAGCTTAGGTCCTCGTTGCTGGCCAGGCTATCGGTGCCCAGGCAAATGTTGAACCCGAGAGAGCGCAATCTTTCGAAAGGAAAACGGCTGTGCCCGAAATAAGCGTGACTCCGCGGTGAATGCACGACGTGAAGTTTGCTCGTAGATTCCTCAAGCAATTCGAAATCGCTTTCCGCCAATTCGTTCAGATGCGCGACGATCCATTCCGTTATTAACGTGCGCCCGGCGGGTGCTCCGGCGATCTTAGCAAACCAAGCGAACGGCGTCTCATGCCCGCAATCGCTCATATCACGCCCGATACTTTTCAAGAACTCATAAAGCGGCCCCGACGCATCGTGAAACATCGACATTTCCTCACGCGCCTCCGCCAGATGCGTCGTCAGCAAAATGTTCTCGCACTGCGCGATCTCTTCGCAGCGCCGGTACAAATTCGCGGAAGCAGTAAACAGTGCGTGCGGCGCGAGCCCGATCCCGCCACCCGAATCTCTCGCGCGTTTCATCGCGTCAATTGCAAGCTCGACAAGGTCACTTGTGCGATTTGGATTGCGCACATCGATTAGTTCAGCAAACCACCACGTCCGAATTGGAGGATTAACCTGAGGGATCAATTCTGGAAACGCTGTCAGATTCGCGATCGTCGTCGTCCCAAATCTTTTCGCCTCGGCGAACCCATCCGCGATCGATGCCAGATAGTCTTGCTCAGAGAGTTTCGCCTTTTCCGCATTGATTGCGCGAATCCAATTAGCAAAAGATTTTTGCGGCGGAATTTTACCGCGCAAACATGTGTAATCGAGGTGGCAATGCGCGTTGATCAGCCCCGGCAGCAATGCTTGCTCGCCAAGGTCGACAATTTCTTCTCCTGCGTGGCGGCCGGAAACTTCCGGAAATTTTCCGACATCGAGAACACGATCGCCGGAGATCACGACCGCGCCGTTCTCAATCGGCGGACCGTCCATCGTCACGACGGTGCGCGCGCGGACGATCATTTTTCTCCTGTAGCGGTCCCGAAAGCGTTCGGGATCGCATCACTCAGCTGGCTTTCGCCTTTCACCACTTTTCGGCATTCCGCTACAAGCAGATTGCACGGTTCCTGGCAAAGCAACGGAATCGCTGTAGCCGGGGTCGCTGACCCCGGGCCGTCCAGGACCGTCGTCTGGTCTTGCAACGGATCAAATTTTGCCGGCGGCAACTTTGTCGATGCAATTGTGCTGTGCTGATCCCGTTTCCAGAGAATCGTACGCAAGCATCCGCTATCGGATCGGCAAAAGTTTCCAACGACATTGTCGATCTGTTCATCCGAAATTTTCGCCGCAATCCGATACATCCCTGACTGTCGATCCAATGTTTCGCGCAACGGTGTAATGCGCAGTTGCTCGTTTTTCCAAGCCGCGAAGACGGCAAGTCTGCCTGGATAAAAATAATCGAGGGCGCGTCTAAGTTCATCGAGTGTCGCAAGTTCCAAGCGCCAGCCGTGCCGTAAATTCGGCGCCGTTTTTAGCGGACGATAATTTCCGGCGTCGTCATACTTCGCGATCTCGACTGCCTCTTCCGCGTTTCGAAAGGTTTGCGGGGCGGTACGAACTTCGTCATCGCGATGTGAAAGGACAAAACTGCCATTTGTATTCCGGATCAGAATTTGGCCGAAGTGGAAGCGATCAGTTAGCGCAGCTTGCAAAGCTCGCTCGATGACACTTGGCATTGAACCGGTTCGGTTCGCTAGTGCAAACAGTGTGCAATCAGACCACCCGCGCGCTCCAGGAATTGTCGATCTTCGTCGCCGAAGGCGTTCGCCTTTTCGCTTTCGGCGTCGAGCATTCCAAGAATCTTTCGGTGCTCGTTAATCATCGGGACAATGATCTCCGATTGCGTGGTGTGAAAGGTAGGCAGATAGCGTGGATCGTGGTGGACGTCGCCAACGATGATCGGTTTGCCCGATTCCAGCGCTGCCCCGCACAATCCTTGCGAAATTGGAAAGCGGGGATACGCGGGCGGTTCGTCACCCGTTTCCGTAAGAATGACAAATTCGTTGTTCACGATCTTGTAGATGCCAATCCAGCGATAATTGCGCGCCGCGCGAATCATTTCCACGAGTTGTCTCATCCGCTTTGGCGTGCACCCGCCGGCAAGTGCGAATGCCCCGATCTCTTGCAGCTTCTTGCACGTCGTTTCCTTCATTCGCGGGAGACCAATCTCGTGCAAAAGAAAACAAGCGCGAGCGGGATTTCAAGTTTTTGCGATTAATTTCGCCGCGCGATCAGGATACGCTTCGGAATCAAATTTGGCTGCTTGCTCGATAATGATGTCGGCGAAGCCCAGGTCTGTGCCGATGGACGGTGCATAAAAGAGTGAGCGACCGGCGATCTTGTGAGGATTCCGTTGGAAAATCTCGCCGCGCGTCGTGCCCGAATTGGTTGCCTGTCGCGCCGTAGATCGCCCGGCCGATCGAAGGCGGGTTGATCGTTTACTCGCGATTCCGAGCAGCCGGGGAATGTCTTCGTAACTGTGAAGTCCATCCGAAATAAAAAACGGAACCACGATCACATTCGCAGTCTTCGTCAATTTTTGCCAGTCGGAGACTAAGGGAGCTTCTTCCATGTAAGCATTCAGCACCGCCGCATATTTTCCGAGCGCACGGATTTTTTCGGCTTCGCGTTTTGCCGCTGCGGCGCTGTTTTCATTCAAATCCGTCCCATGCGCCACAATCAAGAGACTCGTTTCGCTTTCGGGAATGCCGGACGCAATTTCATGGGCGCGTCGCAGCAACAGGTCGGTCATCAACGGATGGTTCCCTACCGGTTCGCAATATTTCCAGATTTGGCCGTTCGAACGTTTAGTAATCCGGCCATTCAACTCGAGCTCGCGGGGGATAACCGTCTGGGTGAAATAACCTTCGCTGATGAAATTGGGGACCAGATAAACCTCGCGAATCGATTCTGGATCGAACAAAAAGAGCGCATCGCGCAAACTCGGTTCCTCCTTCCAAAAGGCGCAGCCAACCTCGGCAAAAAGTTTCCGACGCCGAATTTCAGCCGCATGCGTCAGCGTGGGCGGGCTCGAATCCGAATTCACGGTCGAGCCGTGCCCGACAATCAAGAGCGCGCTGTTAGATCTTGAGGTCATCTTCGCGTCCAATGTCGGACGTCAAACGCCGAACGTCTAATTAGTGCCTTCGGAGTTTGGATGTTGAGGGCTACGCGTTGGGAGTTTACGGTTTGAACAATGCGCTATCGCACTTACAAGAACACTGAGCTGACGGTGAGCGAGATTGGGTTCGGACTCTGGACTATTTCGACCGGGTGGTGGGGGAATTTCACCGAGGGGGAAGCGACCGGGCTGATGCACAAGGCGTTCGATCTCGGCGTCACGTTGTTTGATGCGGCCGACACGTACGGAAACGGATTGAGCGAAGAGTTGATCGCGAAGGCATTCCCGAAACAGCGCGATGAAATCGTGATCGCGACAAAAGTTGGCTACGATTTTGTACATCACGGTGAAGCGCGCGGGCGCGGTCAACGGGAAATTCCGCAAGATTTTTCACCGGAAGCGATCACGCGCGCGACCGACGCAGCGCTCAAGCGATTGAAAACGGATCGGATCGATCTCCTCCAATTGCACAACATCCGGATGGAGCAGGTTTACGATGACGCGGTCTGGACAACGCTCGAGAAATTAAAAGCCGAAGGGAAAGTTCGGCATTACGGCATCGCGCTCGGCCCGGCAATCGGCTGGCTTTACGAGGGAGTAAACTGCATTCGTGAGCGCGATATCACGAGCCTGCAACACATCTACAACATGCTCGAACAACATCCCGGGCGCGCCATGCACGAAGCCGTAACCGAAGCCGGCAAAGAGACAATGTTTTTGATTCGCGTGACACATTCGTCCGGAATGCTTGAGGGAAAATACACCGCGGAGACGACGTTCCCGCCGACCGATCATCGCAGTCATCGTCCGCGCAGTTGGTTGCTCAATGGGATCAAAAAGATCGACAAGTTGCGTTTTCTCGAAAATTCCGAACGCACACTCGGGCAAGCCGCGTTGCAATGGCTGCTCGCCGACGATCGGGTCGCTTCGACGCTGCCGAATATTTACGAAGAAGCGCAGCTCATTGAATTCGCGACAGCGCCCGATTGCCCGCCACTCACGAGCGAGGACATAGCCAGGATCGACGACCTCTATGCCGATAACTTCGGTCTTGAACCGGAAGAGCCAAAATTCAAAGGCACGATGGAGCTGCCGAAGGAAAGTGCAGTAGCCGAAAGTGCCTGAGTACTCTAACGCAGATTGGCACACTGCTTTTCCTCAATGGTTCACAGCTTCATGATGCGGTCATAGCTCACCACTTTTTTTCGGTGGTTTTATTGCGAAGATGACGTGATCGCCGGATGTTTTGCATCGGAGGCGCTCATGAAAATTCCAAAGCAGCTCATCGATTGTTTGAACGAAAGCAAAGTTCGCTACGAAATTCTGCATCATCCCGAAGCCATCACCGCGCAAAGGATCGCCCAAGCGGAGCACGTGAAAGCCCGGCATCATGCGAAGGTCGTTATGATAAAATCCGGAGATCAGCACTTAATGGTGGTGCTCCCCGCAGACCACCGCATCGACCTTGACAAGATTAAAAAGGCAACCGGCCAAGCCGCAGCGCTCGACGCCGAACAAGAATTCAAGCCGCTGTTCCCTGATTGCGCGGTTGGAGCGATGCCGCCATTTGGCAATCTCTATGGTCTGCCAACCTATGTGGATAAGCGTTTGGCGGAGGAAGACTATATCGTTTTTGAAGCTGGCACGCATACTGATGCCATCAAACTCAGCTATCGTGATTACGAGAAGATCGTGAGGCCACTGGTCGAAGATTTAGCGGTTAAACTTCAGCCAATGAAAG
>QHON01000137.1 GCA_003218815.1 Verrucomicrobiota bacterium | reverse complement strand
GCGGCGCTCACTTCGACAGTTTTCTTCTCGAGCTCAGCCTGCGTTTTGGCCATTTGCTCCTGCATCTTCTGCGCCTGCTTCATGAGCTTGTTCAAATTCATAATCCTTGGATTTAGGGCCTTATTTCACCTTTGAACATTTCAAGGGCTTCCTGGATGAGCGGATCGTCTTTGAAATCGTCAGTTCGGGAACTCTTGCCGGTTTGTGAAGACATTGAGTGCTTGGGAGGAAGTTCCTCTTTTACGCTGATTTTCAGCGTCCAGTCTTTCCCTGTAACTTCGTGAAGGAGGGCCTCGAGAAATTTACGATTAGCTTGTGTGCCTAGAATCTCCATCATCGCTTTTTCATCGGACGAAAAACCGAGCAGCAAATTGCGTCCTTCGATTCCGAGCACATGAGCCGCCGCTGCAGAAGTCCGCAGAAAAGCCTTTTGTGGTGGAATCTTCGCACTGAGCTGTTCCCAGACTCGCGCAGGATTGACGTCAACGCTCGGCTGCGCCGTCTTGTAACTCGAAGGCGACTCCGACACGCGCGCTGTTTCGGCTTTGTTTTTGCTGTAGCCGGGATCGGTGATCTCGGCTTTTCGTTCGGCTGATTCCTGACGTCCGGCATCGCCGATGCCGGCTACAGCTTTGCCGCCGCGTAACGCGCTCAGATTCTCGATTACCTCATCGAGTGTCGCCTGTCCCAGGCTCTGGATGGCCCTGATGATCGCGACTTCGAAATGCAGCTTTTTGTTCGGCGCCCATTTCATTCGGCCTTCCGCGGTGGCAAATTGATCGATTAACTCTAGCAAACGATCCGTCGCGATCAGTTTCGCATGCGCTGAGAGCGATTTTTGTAAATCGGGATCGGCGTCTTCCTTCAGCGCGTCAGGCTTTGCCTTGAACACAAGCAGATCGCGCAAATAAACGATCAAATCCGACATGAGTCGCATCATGTCCTTGCCATCTTCGGATTGCTGGTAAAGAAGCTCGAGCGCGCCCGGCGTCTCGCCGCGCAAAATCCGTTCAGTAAGATCGATAACCGTCTGCTCGCCGGTGAAGCCGAAAACGTTCAGCACGTCGGCTTCGCTGATTGTTTCCCCACAAAATGCGACGAGCTGATCGAGCATCGATTCTGCATCGCGCAGACCGCCTTCCGCGCCACGCGCGATCGCATGCGCCGCCGCTGGTTCCAGGGTGATTTTTTCTTTTCCGGCAATGAATTGCAGGTGCTGGGCAATCAGATTTGACGGGATACGGTGAAGATCAAAGCGCTGGCACCGACTCAGAATCGTAGGTAAAACTTTTTGCGGCTCGGTGGTCGCGAAAATAAATTTCACATGCGCAGGCGGTTCTTCGAGCGTCTTCAAAAGTGCATTAAACGCCTGCGCTGACAGCATGTGCACTTCATCGATCAGGTAAATTTTGTAACGGCCTTTCGCCGGCGCATAACGAACGTTGTCACGCAACTGGCGCACATCGTCGACGCTGTTGTTGCTCGCGCCATCGATTTCAATCACGTCAAGACTGTTGCCCGCAGCAATCTCGCGGCAGTTATCGCAAACGCCGCATGGCGTGACGGTCGGTCCTTTTACGCAGTTGAGCGCTTTTGCCAAAATGCGCGCCGTCGATGTTTTGCCGATTCCGCGCGGTCCGACAAACAGGTACGCATGTGCGAGCCGGTTTTGCGCGACGGCGTTTTTCAACGTGCGCGAGACGTGCGTCTGTCCGACCAGATCATCAAAAGTCTGCGGCCGGTATTTTCGCGCGAAAACCTCGTAGCTCACGCGTTCAATCTAAATGCGTTGCTTCGTTCCCGAAAATAGAAAACGATTGTTTCGGCTAAATTTGCAAATGTTCAAAAAATCGACATGCGCTTTGACGCTCTCGTTCTTACTCGTGCTCGAGTCTTCCGGACGCGAACCGCAAAAGCATCTGCCAGCCACACCTTTAGTTGAAAATAAAATTGTTCGGGCTCGCGATCTCGGGATTCCGTTTGAAGGGACGCCTGGAAAATTCAATGCGATCACCGATGTGGCTGGTGTCGAGGTTGGATACACGACGCTTATCAGCGGGGAAGGCAAGCTCGAGGTTGGCAAAGGTCCGGTGCGCACAGGTGTCACCGTTATCATTCCGCGTGGACACGATTCGCTTAACGACCCCGTTTACGCAGGCTTCTTCAGCTTAAATGGCAACGGTGAAATGACCGGCACAGCGTGGCTTGAAGAGAGCGGCTTTCTTGAGGGACCAATCGTTATTACGAACACGCATAGCGTCGGCATCGCACGCGACGCCGTTATTAACTGGCGCGTTAAACAGGCGCCAGCCGATAAGACTGGCTACTGGTGGAGCTTGCCGGTTGTCGCCGAAACCTGGGACGGTTGGCTCAATGACGTTAATGGCTTTCACGTTAAACCAGAAGATGTCTGGCACGCGCTCGAGTCCGCTCACGGTGGCGCAATCGAAGAAGGGAGTGTTGGCGGCGGAACCGGAATGATCTGCTACGAGTTCAAAGGTGGAACAGGAACTGCATCGCGTGTCCTTCCTGTAGCCGGGGTCGGTGACCCCGGCGGCGCGAAAACGACTCGCACTTACACGATCGGTGCGCTCGTCCAGGCCGATTGCGGACGCCGCGCGGAATTGCTCATTGCCGGAGTCCCCGTCGGCAGAGAAATTCCCGGCCAAGTTTATAAGGAAGAAACTGGCTCAATTATCATTGCGATCGCAACAGACGCGCCGCTGCTGCCGCACCAGTTAAAACGGCTGGCGAAACGCGCGTCACTCGGGCTTGCGCGCACGGGAAGCGTTTCTGCAAATGGCTCGGGCGATCTCTTTATTGCGTTTTCAACCGCGAATGCGGCGGCCGCAAATCCGGACCCGCTCACGCACTCAGTCGAAACAATTCCCAACGATCGCATGGATCCAATCTTCACCGCCGTCGTGCAAGCGACCGAAGAAGCGATCGTTAATGCACTCGTTGATAATCAAAGCATGACCGGCCGCGACAATCATCGCGTCGATGCCCTCCCGCGCAATCGCTTGCGCGAGCTGTTGAAGAAATACAATCGGCTCCGCTGATCGAACATTGCTATTGGCGAATGGAAGATCTTATCGGAGTGCTTTCTCTATCGAGGTCGGATCGTCGAGCAGAATCCATTCAATAACTGAGACGGGAAGGCTACCGTTTTTGATGAGGTCATCGTGGAACTGGCCAAGCCGGAAGTTTTCGCTTTGCCGATCTTTGTAGCGCCCCAGGAGATTCATGATCTGCCATTTGCCGATGATGTAACTGATCTTTTGCGTAGGACTCGAAGCCGCCAGAGCCGCTTCGCCTTCGGCTGCTTCGCGATCGAGTCCGCCAGCTTCCATAAAATATTTCACCGCTTGCTCGAAGGTCCATCGGCCGGTGTGCAGGTTTACATCGACTCCGATGCGTGCTGCGCGATAGCGCGACAGGCGCAGGATCTGTCCCTGCGCCGCGGAGTTGTTCGGATAAAGTCCAGTCCGCATCAGCATCTCTTCTCCGTAAAGCGCCCAACCTTCTACGAACACGCCGTCCTCGTGTTGGCGGCGAATCTCATCGCTCAAATGATTTGCGATGGAGAGCTGGAGGAAATGTCCGGGAATGCCTTCGTGTCCGAGGATTGGCCGCGGATCTTCGATCGCTGCGCGAATATAAAAATTCTTCGATTGCGGATTGTAGGTCGGAATGAAAAAAAATCCGGTTGGATCCTTGTCGTAAACACCAGGCGGATTCATGAAACCGCCGGGGCTGGTCGGCTTGAACGCTTCCGGCAACCGGCGAATCTGAAAAGGACCGAGATAATCTGGCATCATCACGAGGTTGTGTTCCTTGATGAATTTGATCATCTCTTCTTCGCGACTCTCGTAAGCTTTTAAAAAGGACGCCTGGTCCGGCGGGATGTTCGCGCTGCGCCTCGGATCCGGATCGGCGAGCTTCGGATCAGGGAGAAGCGCTTCCAGCGCGCGATAACGTGCCAGCTCGACGCGTCCGATCATCTCCACCTGCGCGGCATCGAGGGGCAGCAGGAGCACGTGTTTGAGATAATAATTGTAGTTCGTTTCGCCCATCGGCGAGAAGTCCACCATTTTTGGCAAGCGTTTCTCGAGCTCGTCGGCGTAGGTGTGTAAAGCAGTCAGCGCGACGTCCCGCGATTTGATTAAATCTTCGTGTTCGTTAGGCGGAAGACCGGCATCGAGCGCCATCAAACTGTTGTTCAACAATGGATCGATTGAGCGCGCCGACTGGATCGCAAGTTGGGAGTAAAGTTTTACCGGCTTTTGCAAATTGCTCAGGCCCTGCTTGAGCAATGCCGGCATTTGCTTCAATCGTGCCGCGGCGGCGAGCGCGCGATTGCGCGGCGTATCGTATTCCTTTTTCAGCAGCGAAAAAATCGCGTTGGTGCATTCGCCGACGTAAACCTGCGGATTCGTCCGTTCGAATTTGAGAACGCGATTTTGAAAATCGACGTTCTCCAGTTGTGCCCGGAAGAGAATTGCATCAATCCGCTCGTCTTTCGGCCAGTTATCGGTCTTCATTGCGCGAACCTTCTCCAGTAGCGCATGCACATGCTGCTGGCGCTCTGCGATCTTGGCTGGTGAATAATCAGTCAGCCGATCGTCCCAGGTATGCAGTCCAGCTTCGCTGCTGTTGACCGGGTAATTTTCGTTGCGCCAGGCGTAGTAATCGTCCGCCAGTTTGTGTAACGCCGCGACTGCCGTGTTCACGTTCTGATTTTTAAAGGCCTCTGGGTTTATGGCCGACGTCGATTTGGTGATCAGCGCCTTGTTCGAAACATCCGGAGTTCGCCTAGAGGGCGACTGCGCGCGGCTGCTGCCGGAACTGATAACGAGCAAAACGAAACCGACCAAGAAAACATTTATCGATTTCACCGCGCCGATTCTATTGTCCTGCGCTGAATGCGAAAGCGTAAACAAAACGCTGTAGCCGCCGCCCCGCCTGCCACGCTGAAGCGTTCCTGTAGCCGTCGCCCTGTGGGCGACCCCGCGCGCTTCGCGCAGCGAAGCGGCTACAACTCATTTTCTTCCAATTCTTCGAGCAATTCTTGTTTTAAATGGCGGCGCGCTGATTTCTTGATTGCGCGCCGCTCAGCCGCGACCGCTTGCTTCTCCGCCTGGCGTTCTCGTCGCGTCCGTGTCTCCACCGAAATTACCGACTTTTATTTGCGATAAAAAGGAGAGGCAATGCTGTAAGTTGAAGGACCACTGAAAACACCACCAGGGCCAGGATCGATTTCTCGTAAAGCAGTCCCATCGTTGCGCTGCCGAGAAACCATGCAATTCCGTAGCCGGTATCAAACAAGCCAAATGCCGTGCTCCGCTTTTCCGCCGGGATTACGCCGGTCAACATCGCCTGAAGCAGTGATCCTTGTGCGCTCATCCCGATCCCCCAGAGGATCATCCCGATCAATGCGAAAAAGGATGTGCGCAGAAAAACAAAAGGCGCAGATGCCGCGGAAATAAAAAACGCGAGCAAGGCGATATTGCCGCCGAATTTGTCGAATAAGCGGCCAAATAACAGCGCAGCGAGCGCACTGCTCGCCATGGCAACCGCGTAGAAGACGGGAATCAGATTTGTCGGGACCGCGTGCGCCTTATGGAAATGAAATCCGATCAACGCGAAATCCGCGAAACCTGCGGCGATCAACGCCCCCCCACCGAGATAAATCCAATAAGTTGGCGTCAGGTAGCGCGTCGCAAGAGGCTGCGCTGACAATTCCTCTAATTCCTGTGGACGAGGATGTAAGAACCGCGCCACGACCAAAATGCCCAGACAAACCAAAGCCGGAATGAGCAATACGCCAAAACCAGTTCGGTATCCGCCCTTTAGAAAAAGCATCAGGGCGATAAGTAACGGGCCGATTGTTGCGCCCGCCTGATCGAGCGCCTCGTTGAGACCGAAGACCCAGCCTGCCCCGATCGAGCGACCGGCGTGCGAGAGCATCGCTTCCACAACCGGTTTTCTGATTGCCCTGCCAGTGCGCTCCGCCACGACCAATCCAGCTGCAAGAGGCCATTGCCCGGCGAGGGCAAGCGCTGGAACGGCGAGCATGTTGATCGCGTAACCCGTAAACGTGACAAACCAATATCTCTGTGTCTTGTCCGCGAAATATCCTGAGACGGAGCGTAGGGCGTAACCGATCAGCTCTCCGAAACCGGCGATAAAGCCGACAATCGCCGCGCTCGCGCCTAATGAACCGAGAAACGGACCGACAATCCCGCGCGCGCCTTCGTAAGTGAGATCAGCAAAGAAATTTACGATGCCGATGATGAGGACGAAGCTGAACGCCGATCTATTTCTCATTACGCACTAATCAATACCCGCCTCCGTCTCTGCAACTTCTGCGTGGCAGCGAATCGACACGAACTGAAGCATGGAAATGCCGAAGCACGAATGTCGAAGTCCGAGGAAATGGCAAGATGACAAAGGTCGAGGAAATGTTGGGGATTTCGCTCTCGTTAATTGGGTTTCGTCATTGATTCATCATTTGGCAGTCAGATTTCGTCATTTTATCAATTTGTGTCCAGGTATCGCGTCGTAGCTTCTGCGAACGCGGATTTCTACTTAGGAAATGAAGATCCTTGGAATAATTGGCGGCCTTGGGCCGGAAAGCACGGTCGATTATTATCAAAGAATCATCGCGCTTTATCGCGAGCGCACCGGCGACGGGAGTTATCCGGAGTTCATCATTAATAGCGTGGATCTGAAGAAGGGACTCGATTTTATGGACGCGAATGACCTCACCGGCATGGCCGATTATTTGCTTCAGGGGGTCGGTAAACTCGCACGGGCCGGTGCAGACTTCGGCCTGATCTCGGCAAACACGCCCCATATTGTCTTCGAAGAGGTCGCCTCCAAGTCGCCAATTCCGTTGATCAGTATTGTCGAAGCAACATGCGCAGCTGCCAAAACGCGAAAGTTGAAACAGCTCGGGTTGTTCGGAACGCGCTACACCATGCAGGCA
>QHON01000062.1 GCA_003218815.1 Verrucomicrobiota bacterium | reverse complement strand
CACCTTCTTTTCGTGAGGTAGAGGAGTTGACGCAAAGCGAAGTAGGCGAACAAGACGGCCAGCAGCGGCGTTCCAAGATGCAACAATCCCGCCAGAACAATTGTGAGGGCGAGCACGCAGTAGGAAAGTCGAGTGGGCGTAATCATAATTCGTCCATCAGCTTTTGAACCGCAGCTTTCGCAACCAAGTGAAATTCTTCACTTCGTTGCGAATGACAAATAGTAGAATCAGTGAGTCTCGGCCGGCTCCGGCGTCGGCGTCGGCTGACCAGTCTCGGCCTCGGCGCGTTCTTTCAGCGCCGCCTTACGCGAAAGCTTTACGCGACCCTTGTCATCGATCCCGATGCACTTGA
>QHON01000061.1 GCA_003218815.1 Verrucomicrobiota bacterium | reverse complement strand
TTCGTTTCACCCGGAAATCCGCGAGCTCCGAAATATGCACGAGCCCGTCTCTGCCCGGGAAAACCTCCACAAACGCGCCAAATTCCTTCACCGAAACGACGCGACCCTGGTAAGTCTGCCCAATCTCGATTTCGCGGGTCATGCCGCCGATGATTTCTTTGGCGCGCGCCATACTCTCGCCGCTAGTCGCATAGATGTGGACCGAGCCGTCGTCCTCGATATTAATTTCGGCGCCGGTCTCGGCGACGATGCCCTTAATGGTTTTGCCGCCCGGCCCGATAAGGGCGCCAATTTTCTCCGGATTGATTTTGATCGTTTCAATACGCGGCGCGTACTTCGATAATTCCGGCCGCGGCTTGTCGAGCTTGGCACGCATGATCTCGAGAATTTTCATGCGCGCTTCTCGGGCGCGGAAAATGGCTTCGGCCATAATTTTGTGAGTGATGCCCGGAAGTTTCAGATCGAGCTGATAACCGGTGATGCCGGTATCGGTCCCGCAAAGTTTGAAGTCCATGTCGCCGAAATGATCTTCGGAACCGATAATGTCAGTGAGTAACTCGTAACGTTTCAGTTGTCGATCTTCGCCGTGTTCCGTCACCAGGCCGACGGATATTCCCGCGACTGGACTTTTCACCGGCACACCGGCATCCATCAACGCGAGCATGCCGCCGCAAACGCTCGCCATTGAGGTCGATCCGTTCGATTCCATGATCTCGCTGGAAATGCGGATGGCGTAACGAAAATCGTTTTCGCCCGGCACGACTGGCTCGAGCGAGCGCTCCGCCAGCGCGCCATGGCCAATCTCTCGCCGGCTCGCCCCGCCGGTACGGCCCGTTTCGCCGACACTGAACGGCGGAAAATTGTAATGTAAAATAAACCGCTTCGATTGTTCGCCACCGCCATAAGCATCGATCATCTGCGCCTCTTCAATCGGCGCGAGCGTGGCTAGGGCGAGTGCCTGGGTTTCGCCACGCTGGAAAATTGCCGAACCATGGGCGCGCGGCAGGACGCCAACATCGCACGAAATTGGACGCAGATCTTGATAGCTGCGGCCATCAACGCGTTTTTGCTTATCCAGAACGCTGATGCGGAACGCTTTCTTTTGGACGTAATCGAATGCTTGTGAGATCGAAAATTTGTCGGCCTCGGGATACTTTTCGAGGATCGACATCTTCACTTCTTCGCGCAGCGCGTCGATTGCCTTTGTGCGCGCGACTTTGCCCTCGGTGTAAAGCGCGCCTTCAATCCGATCGCCTGCGACTCGATAAGCAATCTCCAGGAGGTCCTGATTTACCTGAAGCAGAGGCATCTCCCGCTTCGGCTTGCCTGCTTGCGACGCAAGCTCTTTTTGGATCTGGATCATCTCGCGCGCATGCCCATGCGCAAACTCAAGCGCCTTCACGAAATCAGCTTCGGGGAGTTCCTTGGCCGCGCCTTCGATCATAAGGACGTCGTTTTCCGTGCCGACATAAACCAGGTCGAGGTCGCTTTGTTCGCGTTCGGTGTGTGTTGGATTAGCGACGAACTGACCGTTCACCCGACCGACCCGAACCGCCCCGATCGGTCCGATAAATGGAATGTCGGAAACGCAAAGCGCCGCCGAGGCGCCGTTAATCGCGAGAATGTCGGGATCGTTTTCGCCATCCGCACTAAGCAGGATCGAGATGATTTGGGTATCGTAAAAATATCCCTGAGGAAAAAGCGGCCGGAGCGGCCGATCGATCATGCGCGAAGTGAGAGTTTCCTTTTCCGTCGGCCGTCCTTCGCGCTTGAAATAGCCCCCCGGGAACTTCCCCACCGCAGCCGCTTTTTCGCGATAATCGACTGTGAGCGGAAAATAATCCTGACCTTCCTTGATAATTGTGGCTGAGACCGCGCTGGCCAGCACCATGGTGTCGCCGCATGAGACGACGACCGCGCCGTCGGCGAGCCTGGCGATTTTGCCGGTTTCGATAGAGATGTGAGTAGCCCCAATTTGGGCCGTGACCTTTTGTTGCATTTTACTTTTCTGGATGTGCGAGTTCCAGGCCGGTCACCCTGACTGTAGGTTTTAGCTCCGAATGTTTTCGGGGCTAAAACCTAAAATCCAAGGTGATTCGTTCGGCCTGGACCGCTGATTCTGTTGTGTTTCTAGTTATCTTCGACTTTGAGCAGGCAAACAGTTGGATGCGACGCTTCTCAAAGATCGACGCGATTATTTGCGCAGGTTCAGCCTGTCGATCAGCTTTTTATAGCGATCCGCTTGCGATCTGTTCAAATAATCGAGCAAACTCCGCCGCTGCGCGACCATCTTGAGGAGGCCGCGACGCGAGGAGTGATCTTTGGCGTTGCTCTTCAGGTGTTCGGTCAAATGCTCGATCCGGCGCGTGAGAAGTGCGACCTGCATATCCGCGCTACCAGTATCTTTGTCGTGCAGTTGGAACTCCTTGAGGTTCAACGTTGCTGTGCTCTCTGCCATAAGCGAAGCGCCTATTCTAAACGAAGGGGCGCACTTAGCAACTACGGATCACGGAGGGCTCTTACGCGTGATGACACGCGTCTCTACGTCTCAGCGGTGCGATTTTCGCGTTTGCCATCGTACCAAACGTCGAGTTTGTCCCGCGAGCGAGCGGCTTTCGGCCCGCCAACAACGATCGAGAATAACCGGACAAAAACACGCCGCATCGAATACATGCGCAATTTCCGGCCTGAAGTTACAATCGGTTCCCGCAGCACTTTGAATCGGCCTAGTTTTCTCAGGGCCAGACTGAAATAGACTTCTTCGCCGACAAAATATTGCTCATCGAATCCACCAACCGCATCGAAATTGCGCCGTGTTGTGAAAAGAAAGGCGCCCGCGCCCAGATTAAGTCCGAAATAAAGGGTGCAAAAGACGCGCACGAAAATACGACCCCATAGGGGCATGAATCCGTCCATCACAACGCGCGCACTGCCGCCCGCGTAACCGGCCTTTAGAGCGGCAATTCCTTCGACAATGTGCGTCTGGTTAATCCGGGTATCGGAATCGATGAAAAACAAGTACGCACCCCGCGCGGCGAATGCGCCCGCATTGCGGGCCGCTGCGATCTGCCGCCGATTGATCGAGATGACCCGGGCGCCAGCCGCTGTGGCAGCTTTGGCGGTCGCATCAGTCGATGCATCGTCAACCACGATGATTTCGTGCGGCTGAGCCGCGCCAGAGGCCGAGGCGCGAATCGCGGCGAGTGTAGAGGAAAGCTCCAGCTCTTCGTTGTAAGCGGGGACAATAAAGGAAATCATTTGAGCAGAAATACTATGGCGACAGCTCGTGCCGGCTGCATTCTTTAACCCATCCTCAGGCGACACGCCAATCGTCGATCGCTCCGGGCGGCTCTTTGGCTATAGCGATCCAGGGATCGCGTCCGCATCCATTTTGCGCCATTCGCGAACCGAAAAGTTCCCACGAGGTTCATGGCGAAGGCGGCGTTATGTATGGCGCAGCGCCAGATAAGGCTTTACCAGACCTTGACCTATAGCCGGTCGATCTAATGCACCGCTTTCGTGGAAAATGGACGGCCCACAGGGCCGTGGCTTCACCGACGAATTTTGCGAATTGTTACAGGATCAGATTCAAATCGCCGAACTCGTGCCAGAGATATTTTCTCGCAATCGCTTCCTCGTAGGCCGCGCGAATCCTTTCGGCGGACAAAAATGCGCTTAGTAAATCGAGATGACTCGCTTCCGGTTCGTGCAAACCAGTGAGCAATCCATCGACCGCTTTCAAACGATGTTGACTATCGATTGTTAATCGCGTGTAGCCCTGCTTTTCATGTACGCAGCCATCCGAATCGGCGGCTGATTCCAACGCGCGCACGACAGTCGTGCCGACTGCGATAACGCGGCCGCCGTTCTCGCGTGCCGAATTGACCTTCTCAGCGGTAATTTGACTGATGAAATATTCTTCTTCTGAAGCGGGATGGGCGCGATCAAGTTCGTCGTCCATGTAGGAAGAAAGTCCGGTGTGCAGAATGATGTAGGCGCTCTCGATACCGCGGCGCTTTAGATCGAGCAACAATTTCCAGGTAAACGCGCGGCCGGCGGATGGCATTTCGGCCGAGCCGGGCTCTTTCGCGTAAACGGTTTGGTAATAATCGAGATCCCATGGTGCCGAGACGTACTCGTACCGGATCGGTTTTCCCAACCGGTAGATCAGATCGACGAGTTGCGTCCCGGAAATCGAGAAGTGCAGTTTCCAAAGACGCGGAATGTTCGCGTCGCGCGCCAGCACGGCGGCGGTGAGTCCTTCCGCGAATTCGATTTGCATTCCCTCACGTAATCCGCAGCCGAAAGGATCGCCCTGCTCGCAAAGAAGAAGGGCCAGCCAGGAATCGTCCGGCAAGTGCTCGGCCAGACGCACTTCCATGCAAGGGCCATGCCGGGCGCCACAACTGCAACCGCGCAGGGACGCCGGGAGCGTGCGGCTGGAATTAAAAACAAGTAGATCCTTTTGTCGCAGGTAACTGTCGATCTTGTCGAAACGCGTGTGCTCGATCTTTCCGGTCGCGCGCTCGATTACGAGCAATCGCACTTGATCACGCCGAATGCCCCGCCGCTCCGGCGGCTCCTTCGCGCTCAGCTCCGCCGGCAACGTGAAAGCAAATGGTGCGCCCATTTATTTTGAGAGGGTAGCTTTCCACTGTTCTTGCGCTTGAAACCGCTTTCCCGTGATGCCCTTCGATTCATCGGAAGCGAGGAAGACAAAAACATCGGTTACGTCAGCGGGATTCGCCCATTCCGTCGGATCCTCTTGGGGTTCGGCGGCGCGATGCATCGCCGTGTTCATGCTTCCGGGATCGACCCAATTGACGCGCACATTCGTGTCTTCCAATTCCGATGCCCACGTTTGCGACATCCCTTCAAGGCCGAATTTGGAAATGCCATAGGCGCCCCAGCCTGGGTAACCGACCTGGCCGGCGTCGCTGGTTACGTTGATGATAGAACCGCCCCGCTCGATCATCGCCGGTAGGGCGTTCTTTATCAGCAAAAATGGCCCGATCAAGTTTGTATCGAGGACTCCGCGGAAATCTTCGACCGGATAATCGAGCAGGTTCGGCATCGGCGACGGCCCGATGGTGGAGGCGTTGTTCACGAGCACGTCGAGATGGCCTTTCAATTGGGCCAGGGCCGTCGCGACAATACGCTCGATGTCGCGCGGCTTGCTCACATCGGCCTCGATTGCGAC
>QHON01000060.1 GCA_003218815.1 Verrucomicrobiota bacterium | reverse complement strand
AGGGAGAGGCGACCATACGACGTTGCACCTGATAATCCGACTGACAATTGACCAACACTACTCGGCGTGACTCAGCGGTTCCCAAGTTTGCCCGGACCGCGGTTGCCCAATGACGTCGCCGCTAGGTAGGGGCGGTTCACCCGAACCGTCCCCCGTCGATTGAGGTCAATCGCCTCTACCTCGCGATCGCGGCGAGCACGAGGAAAACGCATCCGACGCCCCCGAAGAACAAACTCACGATCCAAAACCGGGGTTTTTTCGTAAGCGCGGAGATCGCTGCGATGGCAATCGCAATTTGGAACATGGTCACCCCGCGCGCGAACACTTCGTGCCTGTGAAAGTTTGATTTGGCCGCGGCTTCCTTGTGCTCGGCTTCCGATTTGATTTCAGATTCCTCTTCCTGATATTTCGCGGTTTTCTCCCGATCTTTTTCCGACGGCATTGCCGAAAGCGCGATCTTCGCATCGAGCACGGCCGCCTTGATGCTCTTCGCCTGATAGTAGCTCCATTGATCGGATGCTTCGATTTGGTTCATCATCGCCTCGTTCACATGTTTGCCGGAGAGAAGTCCCGCGATCGCGGCCAGCACCGCAAGGATGGCCGTACTCAATGCCACCCAGGAGATCCAGGCGGCACCGCTGTGCTCCGCGCTCTCGTGCACGTGTTCATGCAAATGCTCGAGAGGAACTTCCGCTTCTTCCACTATTCAAGTGTAAGATCGACAATCCCAGGTTCAAGACGCATTGCTACGCCGATAAAAGAAAAGACGATGACGTCTGGACGATTCCGAAGGGTGAGGTTGATTCCGGTGAAGATTTGCTGACGCGGCTCAGCTTGCGTTTGAACGAGAACTCGGGATCCAACCAGAGCGGAGCTACATCGCGCTTGGATCACCAGAAAATTGCGTCTTTGAACGAACAACGATTGGGACTAATTCTCGTTGGACTACATTAGCATGAATCTGCGCTGGTCGCCGTCCTCGCTGTTATCGCAGCGATCTTATTTTGTGAGCGATCCTTTCTCAACTAAATGAAGCTCAAGGCCATTCTAAAAACGATTCTCTTCAGGTTCGTGGCAGTCTGTATCGGCCTTCTGTTCGCGGGGCTTCTTGCGGAAGTGGCGCTCCGGTTGTCGATGCAGTCGCGTTTGGGCAGATCCGATCGCGGACGTGAATTTTTCTGCCGCTTCGACCGGCAATTGGGTTGGGCGCCGCTCGAGAACATCACCGCCGTTCACAAACTCAAAGGCCTGTCCGGACTGGTTCACCAGAATCAGTATGGGTTGCGCGGGCCGGACGACATGCAACTCAACAAGTTGCCCGGGAAAAAACGCATCCTCGTCTTCGGCGACTCATACGTTTGGGGATTTGGCGCGGACCAAACGATGATCTTCAGCGCGCCTGAAGTGCATGGAACGAACGAAGAGATCCTGAACTTCGGCGTCTCCGGCTATGGAACCGATCAGGAATATTTGTTCTACCAGCTCAGGGGAACCAATTTTGTCGCGGATGAAGTCGTGGTCGCTCTGACCCCGTATAACGACATCGCCAACAACCTCGCTTCCAAACAATACTCGTATCTTAAACCGTATTTCACGCTGGAGAGCGGACAGTTGGTGCTCCACAACAACCACGTTAGGAACAGCAGGTTTCGTAAGATCAAATCCGGCTTAAGCCATCACAGCCGGGTCTGGAACCTGATGAGTGAATTCATTCGCAGCGCCAGCGATTCAGTGGAAATGCTCCTTAAACACAATACCGCCAAAGCGCGCTACGCCAGGTATCGCCCCAAGGCCGTATCCGACCGCGATCGCGAGGGCGTTGACCTGACCGTCGCGATCCTGAAGAAGTTCCAGGAGGCGGCGGCAGCGCAGAAAGCGAATTTCTATGTCATCTTCATTCCTTATGTGGTGCACATCAAGAAGCACGTTCCGTACAATCATCCATTGGTTCCACTGATTGCGGCTGGCCTGACGCGGGCGGGGGTGAGTTATCGCGAGCCGTATCTGGAGTTCTTAAAGGCAGCTGTGGCCGGCGGCCACCCGTTTAACAAAACCAATCACTTCAGCCCCGAAGGCCACGCACTGTTTGCAAAGTTCCTGACCGACACGGATACCGCGCAGGCCTCCGTCGATTATTACAGCCGGCAATGAGTCGCGGGGTTGCGGGCCGCCTCAAGGGTCAATCGTTTGGAGTTCCGCGTTTACGCGGTTTCGGGCGCACGCGCTTCCAGACCGCCTGAAGGCGGAATTCCGAACGAGAACGACGTCCTCCAATCCAAGCTGAGGATTGTCTTGCCCTGCGAAATCCGTAAAGCTGCGGCTTATCTCTGGAATGTCGAACCACAAACGTCATGCAGGGGAACGAACCTGAGGTGAACATCCTCGGCATATCGGCTTTCTATCACGACAGCGCGGCGTGCCTCGTGCGCGACGGACAAATCATCGCCGCGGCCCAGGAGGAACGGTTCACCCGCAAGAAGCACGACCCGAGTTTTCCGAAGCACGCCTTGGAGTACTGCCTGCGTGAAGGCCGCATCCAGGTCAGCGACCTCAATTACGTCGCCTTCTACGAAAAGCCGTTCCTCAAGTTCGACCGTATCCTGCACAGTTACCTCGCGTATGCGCCGGCGGGGTTGAAAAGTTTCCTGATGGCGATTCCGCTCTGGATCCGGGAACGGATCTGGATGAAGGAGCTGATCCGGCGCGAGCTGGGGTGCGATTGCAAGATCCTTTTTCCGGAACACCACGAATCGCACGCGGCTTCGGCATTTTTCCCTTCACCTTATCCGGAAGCAGCGTTTCTCACGGTGGACGGCGTCGGCGAATGGTCGACGGCGAGTTATGGCATCGGGCGCGGCCATCGGATCGATATGGTGGGCGAACTCCATTTCCCGCACTCGCTCGGGCTGCTCTATTCCGCGTTCACCTATTTCACTGGGTTCCGGGTCAATGCCGGCGAATACAAGCTCATGGGCCTGGCTCCCTACGGCGAACCGAAGTATGCCGAGCTGATCCTGGGCGAACTGGTCGATCTCAAAGAAGATGGCTCATTCCGGCTCAACATGAAGTATTTCAATTACGGCGTCGGCCTGACGATGACGAATGAACCGTTCAATCGGCTGTTCGGCCGCCCGCCGCGCAAGCCGGAATCGAAACTGACACAAAGCGACATGGACCTCGCGCGGTCGATTCAGGGTGTCACAGAAGAAATCATGTTTCGCATGGCGCGGCACGTTCGCCGGCAGACGAATTTGAAAGACATTTGCCTTGCCGGCGGCGTCGCACTCAATTGCGTGGCGAACGGACGGATCCTGCGTGAAGGCATTTTTGACCGCATCTGGATCCAGCCGGCGGCCGGCGACGCAGGGGGCGCGCTCGGCGCCGCTTTGTTCGCCTGGCATCAGGTTCTCGGCAATGCGCGCCAGGCCGACAACATGAACGATTCACAACGCGGCTCTTATCTCGGACCTGCATACACGCGGGATGAGATCCATGCCTATCTGCAGTCGCAAAACATTCCTTTCACGGAATTGACCGACGAGGATTTGCCGGCAAAGATCGCCGACCTGATCAAGGCGGGGAAGGTCATCGGCTGGTTCTACGGCCGGATGGAATTCGGCCCGCGGGCACTAGGCGCGCGATCGATCATTAGCGATGCGCAATCGCCGAAGATGCAGGAGGAGATGAACCTTAAGATCAAGTTCCGCGAAAGTTTCCGGCCCTTCGCGCCCTCCGTGTTGCGCGAGAGGGTGGCGGACTGGTTCGAGCTCGAGAGTGAAAGTCCTTATATGCTGCTTGTTGCCCCGGTGGCGAAAGAGCGTCGGCGCAAGATGACTGACAGGGAACAAAAACTTTTCGGCCTGCAAAAGCTGCTGACCATTCGCTCAACGATCCCGGCCGTGACACATGTCGATTATTCGGCGCGGGTGCAAACGGTCACCGAAAAGCATCAGCCAATGTATTACCGGACGATCAAAAATTTCGAGGAGAAGTACGGCTGCCCCGTGATCATCAATACCTCCTTCAACGTCCGCGGCGAACCGATCGTGGAAGCGCCGGAGCATGCTTACCTTTGTTTTATGCGGACGAACATGGATTACCTGCTGCTTGGCAATTTCCTCCTGGAGAAAAGAGAGCAGAAGCCGCTCGAACATGACATCGAGTGGCTCAAGGAATTTGAACTCGATTAGACATGAACATCCGCGAAGACCTCCAACAATTGAAGACCGGCAAGCGCGATCTGCGGAAGTTTGGCTTCCTGGTTGGCGGCGCCTTTGCGACCTTTGCGCTTTTACTCTGGTTGCGGCACAAGGGTGCTTACCCGTATTTCCTCTGGGCGAGCGTGACGCTGATCGCGTTCGGGGCGGTCCTGCCCCGAGCATTGAAATATGTTTACACCCTCTGGATGACGCTTGCGTTCGCGCTTGGGTTTATAATGACGCGCGTGATCCTCACGCTGTTTTTTTTCCTGGTCGTGACGCCGATCGGCCTGGTCGCGCGGCTGTTCGGTAAAGATTTTCTCCGGCTGAAATTGGATAAGTCAGCTTCGAGTTATTGGATCTACCACGAGCCAAAGGCCAAAACGCCGAGGGATTATGAGCGGCAGTTTTGAAATTGGAGTGCGCTGGCATAGCGCTGTCGTCGCCTCGCTCCGGAAAAGAACTTTACTTGGAGGGAGGCCGTCAGCATCCTGATACTACCAATGAAGCTGGCAATCATTAAGGAATTCCTGCATTTCCTGCGCGTACGTAAGAGATGGTGGATCGCGCCTATCCTGATTTTCCTGCTGCTCCTGGGCGGCATGCTGATCTTCGCTAATGGCTCGGCGCTCGCGCCGTTTATTTACACTCTTTTCTAGTCGGCGGCGGCTTCTCGCGCGCCATCTCAATGTGCAAGATCTTACTCGACAAAGATTGTTTCTTCCGTAGCTCCGGCGTGGCTGACAGCCCGTAGCTTCCATTCTTCGGGAGTGAGCGCCCAAAAAACCCGGCAGTCCGGTTTCGTCAGCGCGGAAATCATGGCGACGGCAATCGCGATTTCACCGCTGTGCTTCGCACTTTGATGCACTTGCGCGTGCAAATGTTCGAGAGGGACCTCCCCTTCTTCCACGAGTTCCAGTGTAAGATCGACAATCTCCCATTCAAGACGGAATCGACAAGCCGTGCAGGAGCGGTTTTACTGTGATTAGTAGATTTCTATGAAAGCATCCGCGTCCGCCAACATTTGCCAAATTTGCAAGAAACCGAAGTCGCCGCACGGCGGAATGCTTGCCGAATTGATTCGACCGTCGCTTCTCGAATTCATCAAAAAGCGGATGCCCGATTGGGATGGGAACGGTTTCATCTGTTTGGATGATCTCGGCGAATTCCGGAAAGAGTACGTGAAGGAAGTGTTACAGGACGAGATTGGCGAACTATCTACGCTCGATCAGGAGGTCGTCGAAAGTTTGCAGCAACACGAAATTCTCTCCAGCGACATCAGTAAACAGTTCGAGACAAAGCTGACGTTTGGCGAACGGCTATCCGATCGGATCGCATCATTTGGCGGGAGTTGGCGATTTATCAGTCTCTTTGGCGGGGTGCTGTTTG
>QHON01000059.1:2976-8844 GCA_003218815.1 Verrucomicrobiota bacterium | reverse complement strand
CGCGATTTACCGTGGGAAAAAATTCTGTTTACCTTTGGTGACGAACGTTGCGTGCCGCCGGAAAACAACGAGAGCAATTTCCGAATGGCAAACGAAGCCCTGTTTCGGCCGGCGTCCGTACCGGATTCATCGATTTTGCGGATGCGGGGCGAGTTCGAGCCGGCTGTGGCGGCAAAGGAATATCAAGCGCAGCTGGATGCGTTGGCCGCGAAGAGGGGAGAGAAAATTTTCGAACACGATTTGATTTTGCTTGGGCTAGGCGACGATGGACACACCGCGTCACTTTTTCCGGAAACTGAGGCGCTCTCGGAAACGCACCGGCGTGTCATGGCAAATTACGTTTCCAAATTGAATTCATGGCGGCTGACCTTCACTTTCCCATTAATCTTTGCGGCCCGGGCGGTTTGTTTTCTTATCGGCCCGAACAAAGATCCGAAATTAATCGAGCGCATTTTTTCCGGAGACTCTGCTCTTCCGGCCGTACGCGTGGATCAGAACGCGAAAAGCGTAATCTGGATTATCGAACAGAAATCGTGAACTACTTGCTCTACAAGCGGTTTCAAAAATGAAATTGGCGATGCAGATTCTCGGAGAACGCCCTCATCCTAACCTTCTCCCACGAGGAGAAGGTACCACCTCGCCCCCTTCTCTCCCGCGGGGGAGAGACGGACACGCCAGTGCCAGTGAGGGCACAGGAATGGTCCATTTGGGAGGGGTTGGGTGAGGGTTTCCGAGTTTTAAAACCACTTCTAAACTCGGCCTGAATGCAGACAATTATCGTCACCGGGTCATCCGGCCTGATTGGTTCGGAAACGGCGAAACGTTTTGCGCAGGAAGAGCTGCGTGTCGTCGGTATCGACAATGACATGCGGGCGCAATTTTTCGGGGCGGAGGCTTCGACTAAAGCAACGCGTGACGAGCTGGTGAAAAACTTGCGTGAATATGAACATCACGAACTCGACATTCGCGATGCCAAATCCATCAGCGCGCTCTTTGCCAAATATCGCGGCACCATTCGCGCCGTAGTGCACACAGCGGCGCAACCCTCGCACGATTGGGCGGCTCGCGATCCGCAAACTGATTTTACCGTTAATGCCAACGGCACCCTGAATTTGCTCGAGGCGGCGCGGAAAAATTGTCCCGAGGCACCGTTCGTTTTTACGTCAACGAATAAAGTCTATGGCGACACTCCGAATCGTCTGCCGCTGCGCGAACTCGAAAAGCGCTGGGAAATCGAGCCTGGTCACGAATACGAACCGGGGATTCCCGAGACCATGAGTATCGATGCGACCAAGCATTCACTTTTCGGAGCCTCGAAAGTCGCGGCGGATATTTTGGTGCAGGAATATGGCCGCTATTTCGGAATTCCAACGGCCTGTTTTCGCGGCGGCTGTTTGACGGGACCGGCGCACGCCGGCGCGGAGTTGCACGGTTTTCTGGCCTACCTGATGAAGTGTTGCGTGATCGGCCGGCCTTATCGCGTCTTCGGTTACAAGGGTAAACAGGTGCGCGATAACATTCACAGTTTCGATTTGGTGGAAACCTTTGCTGCCTTCATCGATAAGCCGCGCGTCGCGGAAGTTTACAACATGGGCGGTGGGCGCTTTTGCAATTGCTCGATGCTGGAAGCGATTTCGCTGTGTGAAGAAATTAGCGGCCGCAAGCTCACCTGGCATTATGAGGAGACCAACCGCATCGGCGATCACGTCTGGTGGATCAGCGATGTGCGAAAATTTCAATCACATTATCCGCAGTGGCAATTTCGTTTCGGACTGCGCGAAATTTTAGAGCAAATTTTTCATGCGGTTAAGAGCGACTGACTATCGTCGTTAGTAGTTCGTATTATGACCGCTCGTACTTTTTTTCTGGGAAACTTTTTCATGCAATGAAATCGATCCGCGGCCTCTTGCGTGGCCGAGGAATCCACTTTGTCATGTCGAGCGAAAGTCGAGACATCTCTTGCTCTTCCTTCGCCAAAAAAATTAGAGATTCCGCGACTTCACTCGGAATGGCAAAAAGGGGTGCCAACCCGCGTATGAATTTGGAGTGTGGTGGCCGTTACACCGCGCTGTGTCTGATACCCGTTCTGTTGTCGTTCGATCGATTTGACAGCATGCATGTTCAGTAGTTTAACTCCGCCCGATGAAGCAAAAGCGATTTCCATATTTTTCATTCGGACGAGCAGAAGATTCTTGTGCTAAGGCGGTCAAGCGTCGCCGTGAAAGAACCCTGTGGCACTTCTTTCTCGCCAGCATCGTCGGGTGTTGCGTTGTCGTATCGATCGCCTCGAGCGCAACTGCCGATGGCCGGCGCCCCGAACGTTGGGTGCGGCTTTCCCCGGCGACTTCTCCTCCGGCACGCTCGTATCTGGCGATGACTTACGACCCCGCCAGCGGGAAAATAGTGATGTTTGGCGGATACGACGGTACTGGATATCTTAACGACACCTGGACATTCGATGGAACTACCTGGTCGCAAGTGGCAACACCTATCTCACCTCCCCGGCGAGCGGCCGCGCAGATAGCTTACGATGCTTCGACCCAGAAGGTCGTGCTCTTCGGCGGATACAACGGGACAAGGTATCTGGGCGATACCTGGATTTGGAACGGCAAGACTTTGCGATGGAATCGGGCCCAGCCCGCGCATTCGCCCCTGCCTGTCACGAGTCCGATGGTGTTCGCGGATCCGAATGGCAGCGTCGATGTGCTTGGCGGATTCGATGGACGTTTTTACCAATACTCGATGTGGCAATGGACCGGTTCCGACTGGAACCAATTGTCTCTCGTCATGCTGCCGTATGCTCGCTCGTCCGCTGCGGTTGGGGTGAATGCTGTCACCGGCGAGGTGGTTTTATTTGGTGGTCTTGCTGACATCAATCCGGTCAATACCTGGACTTATGATGGCACGGCATGGACATTACAATTTCCGAGCACCCAACCTTTATGGGTCTACTCCGCCTCGGCTGCGTTCGATCCGAACTTGGACGCGGTGGTTCTGTTCGGCGGCGGAAGCGGTGGCGTAGACCAAAACACAACATGGGAATGGACGGGATCCGATTGGCAACAATTGCGAACTGCGCGACGGCCTCCGGCGCGTGAAGGGGCAGGAATGGCTTATGACTCGACGCTGGGCCATGTGATTATCTTCGGCGGCCAAAACAGCGAAGTGCCGTTGGGTGACACGTGGGAACTCATCCCGTAAACTCCCGATCTCTGATCTCTGATCTCTGACTTCTGATTAGCTCTGTGGCTGTGCCAAATCGCGCAGGATTTCCTCGGCCGCCGGCGTTAATTGATCGAGGATCGGTTGCGAATCAGCATCCACTCGGATCCAGATGTAATCCGAACTATTGCCTTGCTTTTCATGCGGCAGAATGTTCGGCATGACGGCTTCCTTGCGAATGACGGGACGACCTTCGACGATCGTCTTGTAGCTGCGCCAGATAACTTTCGTGTCCTTGACCACAAACGACGATTCGGTCGCTCCGGCGACAGTCTCGGGATTGAGCGCAGCGTCTGGCTGAAAGATAAAATAGATGCAGTCAAAATGACCGGCCGACATTTTGCCGTCGATCCGGTATTGTCCCTTGCCGAACTGCGAGAGATCGTAGAGACCTTCCGGTAACAGCAATGGACTGGTGCAATCAGACGGCTTCCACTGAATGGCCGAGCGTTTCTTAGTTTGCCCGTGACAAATGGTGCATGCCACGACCACGCTTAGAAACATTCGAATTGAACGAAACCACATGATGCGATCAGGAAGGAGCCAGGTGCTCGGATCAGTTCGCCTTCAAGGGTTGCGGCTCAGATCGCACCATTAAGATCTCGCAGTCCGTTCCGTAATCTTTCTCCACGCAATTTGTGAAATAAATCGTCCTTCCGTCGGGTGACCAGCGCGGCGCGGTGCCGCGCCCTTCGGTGTTGGCGATGAGGCGCACATTGGCGCCGTCGGCGTCCATCACAAAAATCTGGTAGCCGTGCCCGCGCCGATTGGATGCGAACGCGATCTTCTTCCCATCGGGCGACCACGCCGGCCAGCCGTCGAAGAATGGATTGTTAGATAAATTTCGCAGGTTCGAGCCGTCGGCGTTCGCCAGAAAAACTTCCGAGTTCCCGTCGCCAATGATTTTGCGGAAGGCGATCTGTTTCATGTTGGGCGACCACGATCCGTAAGTATTAATGCCGCCGGTGATGAGCGGCGTGATCTCTTTGGTCACAAGATCGACAAAGTTAATCTGCGCCTCGTTCTTCTTCGGCGGCGCGAGATCGTCGTTCGTGCAATAGATCACCTGCTTGCTGTCCGCCGACCAGTTCGGGTGAATCGTGTTGTGCTCCTTCGGCGTTAGCAAATCGACGTTGCTGCCGTCAGCGTTTATGACCGCGATGCTGGTCCGTTCCTTGGTGATGAGAACAAACGCGATCTTCTTCCCATCCGGCGACCAGGCCGGATCTTCGTGGTCGGCATCATCGCGCGTGAGCTGCACGATGTTCTTGCCGTCGGCATCCATGGTAAAAAGCTGTTCCTTGCCCGAAATGACCGAAATGAAGACAAACTTTTTGCCATCCGGTGACGGCGACGGATCGAAGTTCTGCGCGTGAGTCAGCTGAATCGGAATCGAAATAGCAAAATCAGCCCCCGCAACATGCCGCGAAACGAGCGAAACCACTAAGGCAAAGAGCGGAAACCGGAGGAAGCGTCTGATCATCATATTGACAACACACTGAATATCATGGTCTTAGGCAACACAGGTCCTTGAATTGTGGTAATTTAATATGTATTTGACTCCATATGGATTATGGCACATATTCAGCTGTGAAATGGGCGGTTGAGCTCGGCGACGAATTTCAACCCGAATATGAAAAACTACACACAGATGTCCAGGACGAGCTTCTTGCCATGACGCTTCTTCTACAACAATTTGGGCCCGCAATTAGGGCGACCGCACGTCGATACACTTAATGGATCTCGCCATGCCAATATGAAAGAACTCCGCTTCACAGCGGCTGGTGGGGTTTGGCGAGTCGCATTTGCCTTCGACCCCAGGCGCAAAGCTTTGTTGCTTGTCGCTGGAGATAAATCAGGCGGCAGCGAGAAGAGATTTTATCGCAAACTAATCCAGAAAGCTGATGAACGATTTGACTCTCATCTCAATCGAATAAAACAAACGAAAAAGAGGTAATTCCATGCCTACGAATGTAAATGACGCCATCGGACGCTTGGGCCCGGCACGGCGCAAGAAAGTAGAAAAGCGAGCTGCAGAATTGATTGCGGAGGAGATGACGCGGCAAGAACTGCGTCGCGCTCGAGAACGGACACAGGTCCAAGTCGCAAAAGCGTTGGGAATCAATCAAGACAGCGTTTCACGTCTTGAACAGAGGAGTGATCTCCTGCTTTCCACATTGCGCAGCTATGTCGAAGCATTGGGTGGCAGCCTTTCGTTAATCGCGAAATTTCCTGATCAGGAGCCGGTTTTGCTCTCTGGCATTGGCACTGATGAGGTTCAACCCCTCAAAGTCCGTAAGCGTCTCAAGGCTGCTGCGTAAGTTGGCGAGAGGCCGTATTGCTTCAGCTTTCATTCCTGAACCCACCGTCTCCGCCGCTTGACGGACTTGCAACCGTTCGTCACTGGTCACTCGTCACTTTCCGTGATCGCATGAGTCAGCTGAATCGGAATCGAAATCGCCAGATCATCACCGAGTGCAAGCCGCACGGGCATTAGAAGCTGGAAAAAAATTGAAATCCTAAGCTTACGCATGCCGGCTTTTTTTTCGACGCCGATTGTAAGTGTCGAGCCAGATTTGGTTAGCTCGGACAAAGTGAAGATCGTGCGCGATTAAGATGGTGAACTCGCCAGCTTGTTAGCTCAGC
>QHON01000059.1:0-2786 GCA_003218815.1 Verrucomicrobiota bacterium | reverse complement strand
CAGCGCCGTCGCGTGACCCAGGTTCTCGTGATAATCGGTCCCCAGCTCCCCGCGCGCATGCAGCCGGATCTTATCAAGCATCCGCGGGAAGTAAGCCATCCCGCGCGTCATCTCTCTCGGGCTTGTCGGATAGGTGCTCATACTGCGCAATCTTGCAAATAAGAGCTGTGCCAGGCAAGCGCGTTCTCATGAGAGTGAACGGTGCTCTGCTACGTCAAAAGTTAGGACTGACGCCGTCGCGATTCACAGACTGACTCCTGGATTTTTTTCAAAAAGCGCATTCCTATTACTGTTGTTAGGCAATGACCAAAACGATCCGTTTCAAAGCCAAACTCTTCCGGCCGGCCAAGAGCGAGAAGACCGGCTCGTGGACCTTTCTCACTCTGCCACCGAACGCCAGTGCGGAGCTCCCCTCCCGGGGCATGACGGCGATCGAAGACACCATCAATGGCTTTCCTTTTCAAGCCACACTCGAGCCCGACGGCCAGAAAAGCCACTGGCTTAAAGTGGACCGGAAGCTAGGCAAATCTGCGGACGCAAAGGCAGGCGATATCGTCACGCTGGAGATCGCGCCGGCGGGAAAGGAAACGGAACCCGAGGTGCCGACCGATCTGCGCAAGGCTCTCGCGGCCGCCGCTCCGAAAGCGCGCGCAGGGTGGTCGGACATCACGCCCAACGCGCGCAGAGATTGGATCCACTGGATCACCTCCGCCAAACAGGCAGAGACGCGCACGCGCCGGATCAAAAATACCTGCTCGATGCTAGCTACCGGAAAGCGACGCGTTTGCTGCTTCGATAGGTCTGGCTTCTCCAGTAAAAGCATGAGCGCTCCTAAAGCGGCGATTTAGACGAATACCGGTTTGTCGCGTCAAACTGCCAAGATTCACAGACTGACGCCTGTTAGCTTCCCGAAGGGATAAATCGCCTCCAATGCTCTTCAGAAATGATACTGATGCCGCTACCTGATTCGCGTAATTCAACCGCATGTTCGATCTTGCGGCCATAGTTTGTGTTCGCCCAATCCCGACTCGCGAACGTTCCGATCACCAAATAATTGGTATCTCTGTTAGGCGGATTGTCGTCGGGAAATCCACCTAGGTCTGAAATTGTCTCGAAGACTTTGCGTCGAGTGCCGTATGCAAATCGTCCCGTAATAACAAAGGTGTGTTTTGAGAAAAGAATCGGATCTGGCAAAGGTGAATCAAGCGGAAGCGTCGCGGAATATGTCTGGCTAGGATCAGATTGTTCAACATGGCCACACAACGCTTCCATAACTTCTTTCAACTCATTCTGTTCGTCTTTGTCGCATCTTTTATCAGCAAAGATCCGTTCGATACGTTTAAGAATATCAGTAAAAGGCCAGACTGGCTCGTAGACAGCGAATTTTCGGACGAAATCCGCAAAGAACGCAGCTTCCGCAGCGGTAACGACGCCATCTGCCAGAATACCGGAGCAAATGCCTGAGAGCTGATCGATTGCTTTGCAGACATTGTTCTCGAAATTAGCGCGAAATAGCCGCTTCGGTTGGCCGTGGTCGTCCTCAGGAGTTACCAATACGTATTGCCGCATTTTCGTAAGACTGTATCAAAATTGAGTACGTTGCTGCAAGCGCATGGAAGTTCTGCGCATGGGTCAGCTGAATTGGATCGAAATTTCGAGATCCGCTGCGGACGCTTGCCCCGGGCCGAGTAAGATCGCCCAGAGAACGGGCAACCAGGACAACACGTGTCTATGCGCACCAAACATTCTGTTGTCTCTCAACTCTCAACCACTAACTATCAACTACGAAGTTCTGTCGCTAGCCGCACAGGCATTAGCGACCTGATTGTGAGAAGCGCTAGAAAAATCGAAATCCGAAACTTACGCATGGCTTGGTCTTTCTTTCGACCCCGATTGTAAATGTCGAGTTAGATTTGGCGAGCGTGGCGCTTGCATCCTCAAAACTAAAGGCGAACAGATCAACTTTGCAGGGCCGCTTTGTCACGCAACCTCACACACTGACCCTGCTCTCAACTGAAACGTGCCGGGCTTGTGCCAAATGTGAGAACTGACACCCAGAGTTTTCCTACTCAGTGATTTTAGAGGCGTGAACTAGGCGCAGTGGTGCAGTGCGTCGTTTAGGCGATCTAATGTTCGCCGATCGGCCTGCGCAACTCCCGCAAGATCCACCTGCGGCCAGCATTTTCCTTTACGGAGATTATCTGCCGCCCAGAGCGGCTGGAGATTCGTGTAGTGACACGCGTGTGCGCATTGCGCGGGATCGGTGAGATCAAATGAAGAGAGTGGCCGGATATGGTCGACATGCCAAAGATGTCGATTTTCCCACGACATCCCGGGCTGGAATTTTGCTTCGAGGTATTGAACAAATTCGCTCACGCGGCAGCCGAGTAACGCTATGTGGCGCATGCTTCCTTTGGGCAGATTTAGCTTTAGCCGCGCGAGGCGTGTGCGGTTTCGCAAGCGCAGCTTCATCGCAATGTGTGGCCGCTTTTTGTATTCGCGGGCGTAGGCGACTATTTTCGCTTTATGCGTGGAACGATAGCGCGCCTTAATGTGCGCAACCTTGTAGTGAGGCCGCTTGCGCTTGTCCGGGTGGGCGCGCTGCCATCTCCTCGATGTAGCTAAGCATCGCTCGCGATTTTTCCTGTAGTAGGCTCTGAGAGATGCGATGTATCGCTGGCGTCTAGCCCCGCCGGGGCCAACAGATTTCCTCTGATTGGTGAGAACGGCGAGTTTATGACGTTGGTAATAGCGCTTCTTCTGAGCTCTGATCTTTTCTGGGCTTC
>QHON01000058.1 GCA_003218815.1 Verrucomicrobiota bacterium | reverse complement strand
GGCTCTGCGCCGCAGGCGACCACGGCCAGGCCTGCCGGCACTCGGTTACCGCTTTTTGTCTGGATATTGCGGAGGACGGTTTTCCCTTCAAAACCATTAAGACTTTCGCCCATCAACATCGTGGTGCCGTGTTTTGCGAAATATTCCGTCAGCCATCCGCCCGTTTCAGCATCAATATAACGATTCAATAAATAAGGATCACGATGCATGAGGGTGACCTTCAGTTTCATCGTTCGTAAGCTCGCTGCCGCCTCGCACGCGAGCAGTCCACCACCAACGACAATGACGGTTTTCTCCAGGTTCGCCATTTCGCGCAAGGCCAGCGCGTCACGAAGTGTTCGCAGGTAAATCACATTGCCGAGGCCAACGCCGGCAACTGGTGGTCGAACCGGGCGGCTGCCCATCGCCAGGCAGGCTTTGTTAAATTCAATGCTTTCGCCGTTCGCGAGCACAGCCAGACGCCGGTCGATATTAAATTGGGTCACAACCGTGCCGAATCGCGTCTCGATTTTGTGCGCTTGATACCAGTGTTCAGTCGGTTCCTGTAATTTTTTAGGCTGAAGGCTCTTTTCGCGGAGAAAACTCTTGGAGAGGATCCAGCGCTTGTAGGGAGGAAATACTTCGGCACTGACGAGCGTGACACTCCCGCGCTTATCGTGACGTCGAATTCCTTCGCAGGCGCTGGCTCCGCCAATTCCACCACCGATTACGAGATAGTCGCGCTGAATCATCTTCGAAGAGTTGCACGATAGATAATTAATTCAGCGGCTGGCGAGGGAAAAATTTTTGGTAGGGACGCCGCCCTGCGGCGTCCAGGACAGCGCAGCGCACTGTCCCTACCCGAGCACGGTTCGACAGATTATGACCGAAGCGATTACGCCTGTAAGATCGGCAAGCAGGCCAGCCGGGATTGCGTGTCGCGTTTGTTTGATGCCCACTGCGCCGAAATAAACCGCCGCCACGTAAAACGTGGTTTCGGTGCTTCCATAAATCGTCGCCGCGGTGAGACTGACAATGTTGTCCGGCCCTAGCCGATGGACAATGTCGGTCAACAGAGCGAGTGTCGCGCTTCCGCTGAGCGGACGCATTAACGCGAGCGGGAGAAGGTCCGGAGGAAAATCCAACGGAGACAAGATCGGCGAAAGCGCGCGACTCAGCAGGTCGATCCCGCCTGCGCCCTTAAACATTCCGATCGCCACCAGCATCGTCACTAGAAAAGGAATGATCTTTAGAATAACGCCAAAGCCTTCTTTCGCGCCTTCGACAAACTCTTCGTAAACCTTCACGCCGCGCACCGCGGCGTAGAGTGGGAAGAAACTGAGGAGAAACGGAATCGCCAGGATCGACAAGGCATTCACGCTGCGAACAAAAACATTCTGCGCGGCCGTATCGGGCGCCATTGCGAGACCAAACAAGTTTGGCGCGACCATCCGAACGAACAGGACGAGAAACAAAACAGTAAGAACGGCGAGTGCAATCGATCCTAAGACTGACAATCGCCTCGCCGGTTCCTGCGGGACGACGCTGCTGTAGCCGGGATCGATGATCCCGGCCTCTTCTTTAACTTCCGCTTTCTCTAAATCCTCCTCGACTTTCGTCCTTTGATCGGACGGCGAAATTCGAAACATCGGCAGTTTCTCCAGAAGTTTGACCGAGATGATCGCCACGCTTGCCGCGCAAAGTGTTGCCAGAAGCGCTGTGCCAACAATGGCCGTCGGCCGTGTTGATCCAGACGCGGCAAGAATCGCGATTGCCGTGGCAGGAATCAATTGCACGGAGCTCGTGTTGATCGCCAGGAAAGTACACATTGCGTTCGTTGCCACGCTGGGACGTGGGTTGAGTGTTTCGAGGTCGCGCATCGCGCGCAAGCCGAGTGGCGTGGCGGCGTTGCCAAGACCAAGCATATTTGCGGACATGTTCATCACCATTGAACCCATTGCCGGGTGATCCGGTGGAACGTCCGGGAAGAGTCGCCGCATGATCGGACGAAGGCCGCGCGCAATCCGCTGCACCAAACCGGCGCGCTCCGCCAAGCGCATTAAGCCGAGCCACAAAGCCATGATCCCGATTAGACCCAGTGCAATCGTGACGGCCGTTTTCGCGCCGTCGAACGCGCCAGCGGTCACATCTTTCAAGCGATCGTTCCAACCGCCGATTGCGACTGCCAGCAAAACCAGGGCGAGCCAGATGTAATTCAGCACGCGTAACGTTGTAGCCGGGGTCGCTGACCCCGGCTAGCCGATATTGTTATTGCGTTATCGATCTTTCTTTCGACAGACTGGCCACGCGATGAACGAATCCATCACTCAAGTTAAGGATATGACGGGGAATCCGGCTCCGCTCGGCCTGCTCGGCTTTGGCATGACGACCGTGTTGCTGAACCTGCACAACGCGGGCTTTTATGAACTTAACAGCATGGTTCTGGCAATGGGCATCTGTTACGGCGGCGCCGCGCAGATCATCGCGGGCATCATGGAATGGAGGAAAGGCAACACCTTCGCGGCGACCGCTTTCGTTTCCTACGGCTTGTTCTGGCTATCGCTTGTGACGCTGATTGTCCTGGCAAAACTGGGTTGGGGCGCAGCATCCGACGAAAAGGCAATGGCCGCATATCTCGTCATGTGGGGATTGTTCACCGCCGTCATGTTTATCGGGACGCTACGGCTGAATCGCGCGTTGCAAGCGGTCTTTGGCACGCTCACAATTCTTTTCTTTCTGCTTGCCATCGGCGATTTCACCGGCGCCAGTGCCGGCTTTAAACATGCGACTGGCTATGAAGGAATCGTTTGCGGCTTCTCTGCGATCTACGCCGGACTCGCGCAGGTGCTCAATGAAGTGTTCGGCAAAATCGTGCTGCCGCTCGGCCCGGTGAAGAAATAGGTGGGTAGATTCTTCAACACCACGAAGGTCACGAAGAACACGAAGATGGAATTCGATGAGTTGTCGCAAAACGTGATCGGATGCGCGATCGAAGTTCATCGCAACCTTGGACCGGGCCTACTCGAATCAACCTACCGGCAGTGCCTGGCTTGTGAACTCTCGCACGTACGCATTCCGTTTCAGATGGAGTTGCCGCTGCCTGTTCGTTACAAAGATCTCCTGCTCGATTGCGGTTATCGAATCGATTTGCTCGTACGTAGTGATCTCATCGTTGAAATCAAGAGCGTCGAGACGCTTCTTCCGATCCATCAAGCACAAATTCTTACGTACCTGCGACTCTCCAAGGTGTCGCTTGGCTTACTTATCGATTTCAACGTCACAAAGCTGCAGAACGGCATCAAACGTTTTGTTCTGTGATCCTTCGTGCACTTCGTGTCCTCCGTGGTAGTTAGCCCCGTCCCTTCAAAAGAGTAGCTGCCAGCTTCAACGCCGATTCACTTTTACCGCCGAGCATTCGTGCGATTTCTTCATTGCGCGTTTTCCCGCTAACCTCGCGCAGATTTGAAAAAGTGCGGCCGCGCACAACTTCTTTTGTCACGACGAAGTGAGAAGAGGCAGTCGCAGCTACTTGAGGCAGGTGAGTGATGCAAATCACTTGATGATCGCGTCCCAAGTTTTGCATCTTCGCGCCAACCGCGTGGGCGATCTCCCCACCGACATTTGTGTCGATTTCATCGAACACGAGCAGCGGAATGGCATCATGAGCAGCGAGCGCGGATTTGATCGCGAGCATGAGGCGCGAGATTTCGCCGCTCGATGCGATTGTCCGCAATGGCTTCAATGGTTCGCCAGGATTCGGTGAGAACAGTAATTCCACAGAGTCGAAGCCATTCGGGCGTGGCTCATCAAGTGCAAACAGCTTGGCCTCAAACTCCGACTGACGAAATCCGAGGTCGCGAAGATTGCGCCGGATGGTTTCGGAAAGTTTGGGTGCCGCCTTTGTCCGAAGTTTGCGCAGGGCTTCGCCGTCACGGTTCAAGTTAGCCCGCGTGGTTTCGATTTCGCCGGCTAATCGCTCAAGCTCGGCATCTCGTCCTTCGATCTTTCGCATGCGCTCAGCCGCGCGTTCTCCGAAGGCTATGACCTCGGGGATCGAGCCGCCATATTTGCGCTTTAGAGTTTCGAAGAGCGAAACGCGCTGCTCGAGCGCGGAAAGCTGCGCCGGATCGAGATCGAGCTTTTCCGCGTATTGCGAGAGTGAGCGAGCAATTTCGGAAAGTTCGATAACTGCGGCCGCGTGCGCCGAGGAAAATCGCGAAATCGAATCGTCGATTTTTTCCAACTCGCGAAGAAGTCGCTGCGTTTCCGCTAGTTGCGAGAGAATGGACCCGTCCGCTTCGGAAAGCTTGTTCGCGATTGTGTTGGCCAGTTCGATCAGTCGCTTGCTGTTGCTGGCCAATTTGTAGCGCGACTCAATTTCCTCTTCTTCGCCCGCGACCAGATTGGCCGAGCTGATTTCGTTGATTTGGTGGCGAAGCAGATCGAGCTCTTGCTCGCGAGCCGTCTCCACTGTGTTGAGCGCGGCGTGCTCTGCGAGCAGCGTCTGCAATTGACGATAATGCTTTCCATATTCGGCGACCTGCTTTTCGGCGCGCGCAAACGAATCGAGCAAGCCTAATTGCTTGTCGGATGAAAATAGAGATTGGTGATCGTGCGGGCCGTGAAGATCGACAAGTTCGTCTCCGAGATTTTTCAAGATCGACAAAGTGGTGGGCGAGCCGTTGATGAACTGCCGATTTGTGCCAATTCCGGAAAGCGTGCGCTTGATAATTAGATCCCCTTCACAGGGTTCAATGCCGGCTTCGATAAGCCGCGGATTTAATTTTTGGAGATCGTTTCCGCTAAAAGCAGCCTCTACTGCGCAGAGATCAGCTCCGGTCCGAATTAGCGATTTGTCCGCGCGTTCGCCAAGCAAAAGCTGGAGCGCGCCGATAATGATCGATTTGCCGGCGCCGGTTTCTCCGGTGACGGCGACGAAACCTGGCGCAATCTGCCACTCGAGCTCTTCCACGAGCGCGAGATTCTTTATTCGCAGCAGATTGAGAACAAGTGGCACGAGAGTTGAGAGTTAAGGGTTGAGAGTTGAGAGTGGCGCGCTTTTGAAGATTTCAAACTCTGATCACTCAACTTTCAACTCCGAAAGCTTTCGGGAGCAAGGCTCTCAGCTGATTCTGACGTTTCTCGGCACTGGCACCTCGCAGGGCGTGCCGATGATCGGCTGCGATTGTGTAGTGTGCCGCTCCACCGATCCGCGCGACAATCGACTTCGGTCTTCAATTTATGTCCAAACGCCTGAATGTTCATGGGTCGTGGACACAGGGACCGATTTCCGGACGCAGGCGCTGCGTGAAAATATCCGCACCGTCGACGCAGTAATCTTTACCCATTCGCACACGGATCACATCATGGGCTTCGACGATCTTCGGCGTTTTTCACACGCGCGCGGCTCGATGCCAGTCTATGCCTCCGCTGAAACCATGCGCGACCTTGAGCGGGTCTTCCAGTTTGCCTTCAAAACACCCGATCCCTTTCCCTGGTATTTGAAACCAGAACCGCACGTCATCGATGGTCCCTTTGAATTGGGCGGCACGCTAATCACGCCATTACCCGTGCCGCACGGAGATTCTATCGTAAACGGCTATCTCTTCTCGCGCGGCGGAGAAAAACTCGTCGCTTACCTCAGCGATTGCAGCGGTGTTACGGATGCAATTGTCGATCTTATAGCGCACGTAAAGGTTTTGATCATAGATGCATTGCGCGACAAACCGCACCCGACGCATTTGAGTGTTGAGCAAGCCTTGGAAGTCGCTTTGCGCGTTCAACCAGAGACGACGTATTTCACGCACATTGCCCATGAGCTTCCGCAATCGGCCGAGTCGCGGTTACCCGTTGGCGCGCATATCGCTTACGACGGCCTCAAGCTTAGGTTCTAGATGAAACTGAATGCGCCAAACGAGGTGGATCGAGCAGTCCCTTGTCCGATGGTAAAATTAGGCGGCGAAGCCGCACGTTATTGGCGTCGCCCGCGGAGGGGCCGATCCGCCTTGCGCGTTTTCGCGTTTGTCCTTTTGCTCGCAATCAATGCGGCCGCCGCGGAGCAACCGTTAGCGCAATCAACGATCGTTCTCTACAACAAGACCGTTCCCGATTCGGTCGAGCTCGCGAAATTTTACGCCGAGCAACGTGGCATCGCAGCCGACCATCTCATTGGGCTTACTTGTTCGATCGAGGAAGAAATCAGCCGCGAAGATTACGATGTGACCATTGTCGAGCCGCTTCGCGAAATTTTCAAACAACGCCATTGGTGGATGTTGAATGAACCGCCGAAGCAACCGCCTGTTGTTGATGCGAGCACCATCCATTTTGTCGCGGTAATCAAAGGAATTCCGCTCAAAATTCGCTCAACCGCGACCTATTCTGGCGATCAGCCGCGACCGGGTCCGATAGGAAGTCGCAACGAAGCCTCGGTTGATTCTGAGCTGGCTGTGCTCGCTTTTTATTCGCGTCAAATTTCGGGCGTGACGCCGAATCCTTATTTCCAGCGTTTCAGCGCGATCAGCAATTTGAAGGATGCAACGTTGTTGCTCGTCTGCCGGCTTGACGCGCCGGCTGTCGGGACAGTGCGAGGCATGATTGTCGATGCAATAGCAACGGAGAAGAGCGGATTGTGGGGGCGTGCTTATGTCGATGGCGCAGACAAGACTGGCACCGATTTCGCAGCTGGGGATGAATGGCTCGGTAACGTGACCACACAACTTCACAAGGTTGGGATTCCAGTCGTGTACGATGATACGCCGGCGATTTTCCCCGACGCGTTTCCGATGACCGACTGCGCGCTATATTACGGTTGGTATGCGGGCAATGTGGCCGGTCCATTTAATCAACCGGGTTTTCGCTTTGTCCGTGGAGCGGTCGCGGTCCACATCCATTCGTTTAGCGCGAGCACGCTGCGCGATCCGAATGCGAACTGGGTCGCCCCGCTTGTTTCGAAAGGCGCGGCCGCAAGTCTGGGCAGCGTTTACGAACCGTACCTGGAACTCACTTCGCACCTCGATATCTTTAACGATCGGTTGCTGCATGGCTTCACGTTCGCCGAGAGTGCCTACATGTCGATCCGAGCGCTCTCCTGGATGTCGGTAATGGTGGGCGATCCTCTTTATCGCCCTTACGCGTCGTGGCTGCAAATCGATGCGCAACCTGATTCTGCGAAAAGTGGAGCAGACTGGACGAAATATCACGAGTTCGCGTTAAAAAACGTCATGCGTTCTGCTTCCGAATTTCGCCCTTTGGCCGGCCAGATCGCGGCGCGCTCGCATAATTGCCCGATGATGGAAGACCTCGGCTCGATGGAAGCGGGCGACGGAAATCCTTCAGAAGCGACAAACTATTTTAAGCAAGCGCGAACTTGCTACACGAATCACGACGATATTCTGCGTGTAGTGCTGGAGGAAGCGGACGCGTGGATCAAGCAGAACAAGCCAACGCAAGCTGTCGATCTTATCCGAAGTGCGCTGCGAACTGCTCCCGACGCATCCGCAGCGCCGCTTTTGAGGAAATTTGAGAAAGATGCCGGCCGTGCTGCCAGTCAGGTTACGCCATCTAGGTAATCTACCTAGCGAATAATTCCGCGCTCGCTTTGTTCGATAAATTTGAGGATTTGCGTGATCTCTTCGGTCGGACGCAATTCCTTTCTGATCGCGTCGATCGCTTGGCGGGTGTTGTAATTCGAACGATAAATCAGTCGGAAGGCTTCCTTGATCTGCTTGACGCTTTCGGGTGTAAAATTCTTCCTTTCCAAACCAACAAGATTGACTCCGCGAATTTCCGCGGGATTGCCATCGGCGATCATGAACGGCGGGATGTCCTGGACGATCTTCGAACATCCGCCCGTAATGGCGAATCGTCCGATTCGACAAAACTGATGCACAGCGGTCAGCCCGCCAATTACGGCGTGATCGCCGACCTCCACATGGCCGGCCAACGTGCCGTTGTTAGAAAAAACAACGTCATCTCCGACCAGGCAATCGTGCGCGATGTGGCTATAGGCGAGAAAGGTGCCACGGGTCCCGATGCGCGTTTTCCCTTTGCTCGTTGTGCTGCGACTGATTGTGACAAATTCACGAAATGTATTTTCGTCTCCGATTTCCAGATAAGTCGGTTCACCCTGATATTTTAGGTCCTGTGTCTGCTGCCCGATCGAGCAGGAGGCGTAAAATTTATTTCGTGCGCCGGCCTTCATCGGCCCGCAGAGCGTGACGTGTTGTTGCAGCCAACAATTTTGACCGAGGACCACGTCGGCTGCAATCACGCAATATGGTCCGATGGTCGTTCCCGCGCTGATTTCCGCCCGAGGATCGACAATTGCCGTTGGATGAATCTGCACGTCGCTCATTTATCGAGAAACGTGAACATCAATTCGCCTTCCGAGACGACCGCGTCGTTAACGACGCAATAACATTTGGTTTTTGCCATGCGTTCGCCGCGCGATCTGGTGAGCTCGGCATGAATGAACATGGTGTCCCCCGGAAACACCGGTTTGCGAAACTTTACGCCGTCCGCGCTCATGAAATACCCGATGCGGCTCGTCGTTTTCGTCAGTTTGAATAATAACAGGCTCGCCACTTGCGCCATGGCTTCCACTTGCATCACGCCAGGCATGACGGGGTGACCTGGGAAATGCCCTTGAAAAAACGGTTCGTTGATCGTGACGCATTTTACCGCCGTAATTTTGTATTCGCCTTCGAAGCCGATGACCCGATCAACCATCAAAAAAGGGAAGCGGTGCGGCAGGATCTTCATCACCTCGCCAGTGTCTAGGCCGGCATCGCCGATTGGGATCGCGTGTGAGCCGCTCATCGCGCTTCTTCGCGTTTGTTCGCGGGCGAGCGCGCGAGCCAGTTCCGCATTCGCTGCATGGCCGGGCTTCACTGCCACGACATGACCGCGAATGCGCCGTCCGGCCAGGGCGAGATCGCCGACGATATCAAGAATTTTGTGCCGGACGAATTCATCGGCAAAACGCAATGGTTCCTTGCTTAAAACCGCTTCTCCGCGGACAACGATCGCATTTTCAAGACTGCCGCCCTTGATCAAATTTTTCTCCATGAGCGGCCGAACGTCTTCGTAGTAAACAAACGTTCGTGCTGGCGCGATCTCGCGTTCGAAGGTTGCGGGAGTGATTTCCATCGATAGAAACTGCGCGAAACGATTATTCGGCCCGGCTTGCGTGCATGAGACACGGAACGTTTCGCACGGCAGCAAAACAAGGAGCGCGCCCGTTTTCGATTCCACGTGCATCGGTTCACGCACATCGAAAAATTTCCGCGCCTCCTCCTGGGCTATGACACCGGCTTTCTTGATAAGATCGACATAGGGCTGCGCGCTGCCGTCGCCAATTGGCGGCTCGTTGGCGTCCATTTCCACGATGGCATTGTCCACGTCCATTGCCGAGAGAGCCGCGAGCACGTGCTCAACTGTGTGCACACGAATTGATCCTTCGCCGATGGTTGTAGCCCGTTCGACCATTTTCAGATTGTCGATTCTTGCGTCGATTGTGGGTTCATCCGGCAAATCTTTGCGCTTAAATTTGATTCCGTGATCGACCGTCGCCGGATGCAATCTGAGCGAAACTTTTTCGCCCGTGTGCAGCGATGTGCCACTTAAACTGGCAGTCTTGCCAACCGTATGTTGAAGCTCAAGAGAAGTGGACATGAGCGCTAACTAACAAAGATTTCGCGACGTGACTAGTGGCGCTTATTTCAATTCAAAATCGCCGCAATCAAAAGCCATCATCTTGTCGATGTTTGAGATGCGGAATTGACGCGTAATCGTGCCATGAAGGATGAAAAAATCGATAGATTTGTCGGCCCTAGACAGCAGCGCATGATAGTCAGTGCTGTCTTCGATCCGCGCAACAGTCAGGAGCGGCAAACCGTCTTTTGTTGTCAAATATGCATCCTGATTATCGGAGCTTGCTTTGAGCTCAACAATCGGTCGTTCGTTATTCTCGAGAGGATTCGCCACCAATTTTACGCGTACGAAATCCGGTGAATCAATCAAGGGGGGTTCTTGCGTCTTGCCGGTCTCTTCAATCTTGACGTGGCCGATCGCGTACCCGCGGGCATGATATTTTCCAGCGGATAAGTCTTCGCCATCGTCATTCTTACCGTCCCATTGTGTCACCAACGCATCGGCGCCGACTATGAACTCATTCAACTCAGCTTCTTGGTGTAGGACGCGCACGAGTTTGCCATTGCCGTCGTAAATGCCAAGGCTGATCGTGCCTTCCAGCGGCGGCGGAACAAAGCTGATGCGCACGCTCCTGGCGGGAGACGCTGAAGGAGTTTGCTCCGGCGTAGGTGAAGGCGAGGCAGATTCCTTCGTGGTGGGCGAAGGAGTTGGCGTTAGCGACGGAGTTAACCCTCTCTTGTTCTTTTGCGGAAAACCCGGATGACTGTGAGAGATTCCTCAACTTCATTGCGCTGTCTCCAACCTCGGTCGGAATGACATCAAATGTAATACCGCCAGTTTAGGTTCGGGAAAAGGTTATCGCGCCACTCGCAATCGCGCAGAAATTTTTCATCGACGTGATTCGCGGCGAACTGATCGTACAATCGGTTGAAACGTCCGAGGTGATCGAGGGTGCGTTTTGTAGCGTACTCTTTCGCTGTGCCCGTTTTCATCAAGAACGCCCAATCGCTTGATTGGGCGAGTAATAGTTCGCGCGCGAGTTGTTTGAGCACCCGATCTGCAAGCGGGCTCGAGTCTTCTGCATGCTTGCGCGCGGCTTCGCTCATCCGTTGGATCGCAACGTGCAGGTGCGGATAAATCCAGGCGTTGCTCTGATCAAGCCAGACGGCGAGGTAGCCGTTTTCGCCCCATGTCGAGGCTGCCGGCTGGATAGCTTGCTGAGTTGGATGAGTTGCGAGGTACTCGCTCGGCGTCGCCCAGCACAGATCTTCGTTCTTGACGGCTTCGCGAATAACGAGGTCAAGGAAACGCGGCCCTTCAAACCACCAGTGGCCAAACAATTCGGCGTCAAAGGGGACAACCACGATTGGATCAAAGCCCAAGGCGCTGAGTTCACGCAATTGCCTTCGCCGCTGTTTAACAAAGTGAGCGGCATGCATCTCGACCGCTTTTTCCGCTGCCTCGCGGTCATATAGTTCTTTTTCCTCGCTGTGCCCGGTGATGCGATAATATTTTACGCCGGCAAATCTTCTGCTTCCGCGTGCGATTGGGCCCAAATGCTCCATCGGAAGATCGAAACCGACGTCGCGATAGAATTCACGGTACGCCGGATCGCCGGGATAGCCTTCGTGCGCACTCCAAACCTGTCGGCTTGAATCGCAATCCCGAGCAAAAACGGCCGGTCCGGCTGGTGTGTAACATGGCGCGTAAATGGACCGGCGCGGCGGTGGTCTTCCGAACATCATGCCGTGTGCATCAAGTACGACCCAGCGAATGTTTGCTTCTTGCAACAGCGATTCCAAACCAGGCGCATAAGCACATTCCGGCAACCAAAAACCAGCTAGATTGCGACCGAAAAGATCGACATACATGTCTCTTCCGATCAAGATCTGTGCCCGCGCGGCTTCGCGTGATTGCCGCTGAATCAGCGATAGCAATCCGTGCGTGGCGGCGCAGCCGATAATTTCAAGTGTGCCTGTCTCCTGTAGTTCGCGAAAAGCGGCGAGGAGGTCGCATTTCCATTGCTCGGCAAAGAAGCACCGGCTTCCCAAAAACATGTCGAAGTAAAATTCGGCAAGCTCTCGAAGTTGGGGATGCCTGCGATTTCGCTTTTGCTCACGCGCGGCCAGATCAATTAAGAGATCGAGGTGGCGGACATAGCGCTCACGCAGTAATTCGTCTTGCAGCATGGCGCAGAGTGTCGGCGTGATCGACATCGTGAACTTGAACGGCACACGATCGTCGACCAGTCGCTGCATCATTCGAAGCAGCGGAATGTAGGTCTCGGTTATTGCCTCAAAGAGCCAATCTTCTTCGAGAAAATGCTCGTGTTCGGGATGCCGAACGAAGGGGAGATGCGCGTGCAGAATGAGCGCGATCGAGCCAGACGGCATCAGAGCGTCCGGCAAAAATCCTGGAAGCGGTCCAGACCTTTTTTGATGACGTCGATACTGGTGGCGTAACTAAGGCGCACGGTGCGGTCATCGCCGAAAGCGGCGCCAGGAATGACGGCGACGTTCGCCTTGCTCAACAGGCGGTCCGCAAAATTTTGCGAAGTGAGCCCGAGCTGGCTAATGTTGACCAGCACATAAAACGCGCCCTGCGGCTTGACTGCGGTAATATTCGGAATTTTGGAAATCCGATCGAACATATAGTTGCGACGCATATCGAATTCTTCGCGCATATCGGCAAGCGATTGCTGATCTCCCTTCAAAGCCGTGAGCGCGCCATGCTGTGAGAAAGAAGAGGGATTCGATGTTGTATGGCTTTGGATTGAATCCACCGCTTTCGCCACCGCTTCCGGCGCGGCCAGGTAGCCGAGGCGCCAGCCCGTCATCGCGTATGATTTGCTGAAGCCGTTGATCGTAATCGTAAGATCATACGCTTCCTTAGAAAGCGATGCGATGCTCACGTGTTTGGCGTCGTCATAAATGAGTTTCTCGTAAATTTCGTCTGACAAAATGTAAATGTCTTCCTCGGCGGCAACATCAACAATCGCCTGTAGTTCCTCGCGCGTGTAAACCGAGCCGGTCGGATTACATGGGGTGTTTAGGATCAGCATTTTTGTGCGCGGCGTCATAGCGTTCTCAAAGTCTGCAGCACGCATTTTCCAGGAGTTGCGCTCGCTTGTCGGCACCATCACTGGTTCGGCACCCGCTAATCTGACCATGTCGGGATAGCTGACCCAATATGGCGCTGGAATGATGACCTCATCGCCGGGCTGACAGGTCGCGAGGATGGCGTTGTAACACGCATGCTTGGCCCCGTTGCTCACGATGATCTGAGCAGCGCGATAGGTCAGCTGGTTGTCTGCGGCCAGTTTTTCAGCGATCGCCTGGCGCAATTCCGGAATGCCAGCGCTTGGTGTGTATTTCGTGAAGCCGGCTTCCAGGGCCGCGATCGCCGCCGCTTTGATGTATTCAGGCGTGTCGAAATCGGGCTCGCCTGCACCGAAGCCACAAACATCGATGCCTTCGGCTTTCATCGCTTTGGCCTTGCTATCGATTGATAGGGTGAGCGAAGGGCTGAGTTGAGCGGCGCGTGCGGAAATTTCCATGACAGTAGGACCAGGTATG
>QHON01000057.1 GCA_003218815.1 Verrucomicrobiota bacterium | reverse complement strand
TCGAGATCAGCAGAACTTTGCAAGATCATCCGCACATCCAGTTGCGGATGGGCGTTCACAGCGGCCCGGTCAATTCAGTCAGGGATGTCAACGATAAAACGAACATCGCAGGGGCAGGAATTAACGTCGCCCAACGGGTGCTCGATTGCGGCGATGCCAGGCATATTCTTGTGTCCGGTCATGTGGCAGAAGACTTGGCCCAATACCGGCATTGGCAGCTGTACTTGCGTGATCTGGGCGAGTGGGAAGTGAAGCACGGGCTCCGCCTACACCTGTTTAACCTCTACACAGATGATGTCGGCAATCCGCAGGTGCCCGAGAAGCTCAAGCGAAGAAGATGGAAACAGGCGCCTGGCGCGGTTCGTCCGATTAGTGCTCCGCGTTCGCCTAAGTTCGTGCTGATAGTTGCTTTGCTTGTGTCGACAATCGCGCTGGTTGTCAGTTCGTTGATTTTTTTCCATCCAAGGTCACGGTCATCGGCCGCAGTGGCCGCTCCCGGGGCAACAGTTAGTAGCGCGGTAGCTCCTATTCCCGAGAAGAGCATCGCCGTTCTTCCCTTCGAGAATTTGAGCGATGAGAAAGAGAACGCTTTCTTCGCAGACGGCGTGCAGGATGAAATCCTCACCGGCCTGGCCAAGGTGGCGGATCTGAAAGTAATCAGCCGCACGTCGACAATGCAGTACAAAGTCGGCGCAGAGCGTAATCTGCTCGAGATCGCCAAGGCGCTTGGCGTAGCGCACGTGCTGGAAGGCAGCGTGCAACGTGCTGGCGGCCGAGTGCGCGTCAATGCTCAGTTGATTGATGCGCGGACCGACAGCCACCTTTGGGCCGAGCGGTACGATCGCGATATCGCGGACGTATTTGCAATCGAAAGCGAGGTGGCCGGCAAGATCGTGGCACAACTTCAAGCCAAAATCTCTCCGAGCGAAAAAGCGGAAATCGAGAGAGCACCCACCAGCGACGTCGCGGCATTCAATATCTACGCGCACGCCAAGACCCTGATCGCTAACTCTCTCTTAAGTGAGATGTACAAAGATCTTTTCGAAGCTGTACGACTGCTGGACGAAGCAGTGAAGCGTGATCCGTCGTTTTTCCTTGCCTATTACGAACTGGCGAGCGCTCACGACCTAATCTATCAGATCGGTTCCGACCACACGCCTGCACGGCTGGCGTTGGCCGATGCGGCGATTCAATCGCTGCGCCGATTGCGTCCAGACGGCGGCGAGACGCATCTTGCGCTGGCGAAACATCTCTACTTGGGATACCTCGATTACGATCATGCACGCCAGGAACTAACCTTGGCCCAACAGGCCTTGCCTAATAGCTCAGAAGCTTTCCTTTTCGCCGCTTATATCGATCGACGACAGGGACGTTGGGAGGATTCTACGCGGAACTTTGAACACGCATCGCAACTGGATCCGCGCAATGCGGCGATCCTCCAGCAACTGTCTCTGAGTTACGAAAATCTTCGCCGCTACGCCGACGCGGCCGCCGTTCTGGACCGTGCGCTTACAATTGTCCCGAACGACGTAACGCTTCGGACGCTGCGCGCTAGACTCGCCCTGAGGTGGAAGGCGAATACAAAACCTATGCACACCATCACTGAGACCATCCTCAGCGAAAATCCGAACGCGGCGCCTGTTGTTGCGGGGGAATGCCTGCCACTTGCCTTGTATGAGCGCGATGCCGCCGCGGCTCAGCGGGCACTGGCCGCCATGCCTCCGGGCGGATGCTTCGAGGCATCTATTCCATTTCCCAATGCCTGGTGCGAGGGTCTGGCTGCCCGCATGCGCGGCGACCAACAGGCAGCGCGCGACGCGTTCACCAGGGCGCGAACAGAACTCGAAAAAATCGTCCACGACCAACCCGATTACGCAGAGGCGCTCTCCGCGCTCGGTGTTGTTGATTCTGCGCTCGGAAATAAGGAGGACGCCATTCGTGAGGGCCGGCGGGCCGTCGAGTTGATGCCAGTCAGTAAAAATTCCATCGAAGGCCCGCAGTTGATCAAGTATCTCGCCCTAATTTATGCGTGGACGGGCGACAAGGATCGCGCGTTCAAACGATTGGAGAAGGCAGCGAAACTTCCAAGTTATTTAAGTTACGGCCAACTGCGTCTCGATCCGATTTGGGACCCGCTGCGCGGCGACCCGCGCTTTGATAAGATCGTCGCCTCGCTCGCGCCAAAGTAGGCGGCAACGTCTCCGACCGGGAGTAAGGCAATCGCCCGCATAGCCCACGAGCCAAAAGCGTTCTCCAAGCAGGATTGACACATTTTCACCGCGGCCTCCGTTGGAGTTGCACCACGGTTATTGTCTTCGGCCAATGTGCCAGTATTGTTAGGCTCCCAAAGGGTGAACGCGCAAGACACACCCGCTGATTCCAAGCCGGATCTCCAGCTCGAGATCGCGCACCTTTTGTTAATCGATGTGGTGGGCTATTCGAAATTACTGGTCAATGAAGAGATTGAATTGTTGCAGGAACTCAATCAAATGCGCTGCGGAGGCAAGCGGCAAATTCAATCGAGTGTCGACTGGCGATGGGATGGCGCTCCTTTTCTTCCGTAGCCCGGAGGAACCAGTGCGATGTGCGCTCGAGATTAGCAAAACTTTGCAAGATCATCCGCGTATTCAGGTGCGGATGGGAGTTCACAGCGGCCCAGTCAACCGAGTTACCGATGTTAACGACAAAACAAACTTTGCAGGATCGGGAATAAATGTCGCGCAACGGGTGCTGGATTGCGGCGATGCCGGGCATATTCTTTTGTCCGGGCACGTGGCGGAGGATTTGGCCGAGTATCGGCACTGGCAGCCGTATTTGCACGATCTGGGCGAGTGTGAGGTGAAGCACAGCCTGCGCCTACACCTCTTTAACCTCTACAAAGATAATCTTGGCAATTCCCAAGTCCCTGAAAGGCTCAAGCGAGGAAAAAGATCGAAGCAGGTCTCGCCAGTTCGTCCAATTACGTCTCCTCGTTGGCCCAAGAGCGTGCTTGTAGTGACTTTACTTGTGTCCGCTGTCGCCCTGGTTATCAGTTCTTTAATCCTTTTCCATCGAGCCTCACCGCTGAGGACTAGAGTGCCTGCTCCCGAGGCAGCAACTACCAGCGCCCTGGCTGCTATTCCCGAGAAGAGCATCGCCGTTCTTCCATTCGAGAATTTAAGCGATGAGAAAGAGAACGCTTACTTCACAGATGGCGTACAGGATGAAATCCTGACTGGTCTTTCCAGAGTTGCCGACCTGAAAGTGATTAGCCGCACATCGGTGATGCAGTACAAAACCGGCACCAAGCGAAACCTACGCGAGATCGCCACAGACTTAGGCGTCGCACATGTACTGGAAGGCAGCGTGCAGCGTGCAGGTGGTCGAGTGCGTGTCAACGCTCAGTTGATCGATGCGCGGACGGACAGCCACCTTTGGGCGGAAAGGTACGATCGCGATGTCGTGGATGTATTTGCAATCGAAGGCGAGTTGGCCGGGAAGATAGTCGCGCAGCTTCAAGCCAAAATTTCCCCTACTGAGAAGGCGGCGATCGAAAAAGCGCCGACAACAGATCTTGTCGCGTACGACCGGTATTTGCGTGCCCAGGAACTCTTCGCCGACACCTCTGATCCAATCCACGCCAGGGAAAAGCTGCCCCAAGCCGCCCACCTGCTCGAGGAAGCTGTCACTCGTGATCCGCACTTCTTACAGGCTTGGTGTCTGCTGTCCAGAGTACATGGCGTTGCCTACTTTAGGGGCCACGACCACACCCCGGCCCGTCTCGATCTGGCTTACGCGACCGTGCAAGCAGCGCTTCGCCTCCAGGAGGATGCAGGCGAAGCCCACCTCGCTCTGGCCAATTATTATTACCACGGCTTCCGCGACTACGGGCGGGCTCGCAGCGAGCTGGCTATCGCCCAGCGCACGTTGCCCAACAACGCCGACGTATTCCGATTAACGGGCTTCATTGATCGTCGCGAAGGCCATTGGGAAGAAGCAACGCGCAACCTGGAGCGAGCCCTTGAGCTGGACCCGCGCAACTTCTTCATTCTCCAGCAACTCGCTTTGACTTACCAGTCGCAGCGTCGCTACGCCGACGAAGCCCGAACCTACGATCGAGCACTGACGATCGTGCCGGCCGATCCCGCAACTCGCATACTTCGGGCGCTGATTGCGCTGGATTGGCGAGCGGACATCAAACCTTTTCAGGCCACGCTAGCCACTTTGCTGGCTGAAAATCGCAGCGTCGCGTCCGATGTAGATCTCCCTCGCTATGCCCTGTGCGAACGGACTGCGGCCGCCGCAACCCGGACGCTGACAAACTATCCGCGCGAGGGCGTCGTAAATAATGGAGTCAACTATCCCTATGCATATTGGCAAGGCGCCGTTGCTCGTTGCCAGGGTGATTCAGCCAAAGCGCGAACCGCCTTTACTGCCGCGCGCAGAGAAGTGGAAAAGACTGTGGAAGAGCAACCCGACTTCGCGGCCGGCTTCAGCCTGTTGGGCATGATCGACGCCGGCCTCGAGCGGAAAGAAGAGGCACTTCGAGAGGGACGTCGCGGCTGTGAATTGCTGCCGATCTCTAAAGACGCTATCGACGGCGCGGACCTAGCCATTAACCTGGCGCAAATCTACGCCTGGACTGGTGAAAAAGATCGCGCCATCGAACAGATCGCGGCAGTGGAGCGCGTTCCGAACACCCTCAGCTATGGCCTTCTCAAACTTCACCCTTATTGGGATCCTCTGCGCGGCGATTCGCGCTTTGAAAAGATTGTCGCCTCGCTCGCACCGAAGTAGGGTGGCGTCCGTTGGGAGTTGCACCACGGTTATTGCCTGCGGCCAGAGTAATGGTATTGTTACGGTTGCTAAGGGGTGAACGCCCAAGACACGTCTGCGGAGACTAAGCCGGATCTCCCGCTCGAGATCGCGCATCTGCTGTTAATCGACGTTGTGGGCTATTCGACGTTGCTCGTCAATGAGCAGATTGAGTTACTGCAAGAGTTGAATCAAATCGTGCACGGGACGCAGTCTTTTCGTGCGGCAGAAGCAATCGGCAAACTGATCCGAGTACCCACTGGAGACGGGATGGCGCTTCTGTTCTTCCGTAGCCCGGAAGAACCAGTGCGATGCGCGCTCGAGATTAGCAGAGCGTTGCAGGATCATCCGAGGATCCAGTTGCGTATGGGAATTCATAGCGGCCCCGTCGCTCCAGTCAGGGATGTTAACGAGCAAACGAACATGACCGGGTCAGGAATCAATGTGGCCCAACGGGTGCTGGATTGCGGCGATGGCGGGCATATTCTTTTGTCCGGGCATGTGGCGGAAGATTTGGCCGATTATCGGCACTGGCAGCCGTATTTGCACGATCTGGGCGAGTGCGAGGTAAAGCATGGATTGCGCCTGCACCTGTTTAATCTCTACAAAGATGGTCTCGGCAATCCACAGGTTCCTGAAAAGCTCACGCCAAGATGGAAACACAAACCTGCCTTGGTTCGTCGAGTCAGTCCGCCCCGATGGCCAAAGCCTCTGCTTGTAGTTGCTTTAGTTGTGTCGGCCGTCGCTCTTATAGCCAGTTCCTTGGTCTTCTTCAATCGAGCATCATCGCCGCCGACCACATCGCGTCTTTCCGAGGAGACAGCTAGTAAGGCCACGGTTCTAGTTCCCGAAAAGAGCATCGCCGTTCTTCCATTCGAAAACCGGAGCGAAGAAAAAGCCAACGCTTACTTTGCCGACGGCGTCCAGGATGAGATTCTTGCGCGCTTATCGAAGGTCGCCGACCTGAAGGTCATCTCGCGTACATCGACGCAGCATTACAAAAGCGCGCCTGAAAACCTGCCCGAGATCGCAAAGCAGCTTGGCGTCGCCCACATCCTGGAAGGAAGCGTGCAGAAGCGCGGCGACGCCGTGCGCGTGAACGTGCGGTTAGTCAAAGCAGCCAATGAATCCCATCTGTGGGCTGATACGTTTGATCGCAAACTAACCGACATCTTCTCGGTTGAGAGTGAAGTCGCCAAAGCCATTGCCGACCAGTTGCGGGCGAAACTTAGCGGTCAGGAAGAGCAAGTCATTGCCGCCAAACCGACAGACAATGTCGAGGCGTACGACGCATATTTGCGCGGTCTAGCTTATACCCTGAAAACAGGCACCAACACGCCTGCCTACTACCTTGCCGCACAGAAATATCTCAGAGAAGCGGTGCGGTTGGACCCGAAGTTCGCCCTTGCGTGGGCGCTACTGTCATTGGTGGATGCGCGCGGCTACATCTCAGTGAATCTTCAACCAACGGTCGCGCTGCGTGAAGAAACACGGCAGGCAGCCGAGACTGCTCTCACTCTTCAGCCTAATCTGAGCGAAGCGCTGCATGCCAAGGCCTTCTACCACTACGCCTGCCTAAAGGATTACGACACCGCGGTGCGTTATTTCGAACAAGCACGTCAGTTCTTGCCGAATAATAGCCGGATTCCTCAGTCGCTGGCCTATGTCGCGCGGAGGCGAGGCGAGTGGGACCGGAGCGAGGCCTACTTTAACGAAGCCGAGCGGCTCGACCCGCGCAACGTTTCGCTCCTCGCCCAGCACGCGCTTTCCTACACAATGCTTCGTCGTTTCCCCGAGGCGGTGCGAAAGCTTGATCAGGTTCTCGATATCATACCGGATGACGCGGATACACTCTCGACCAAGGCGGCTATCGCACAAGCCGAGGGCGACCTGCCGCGTGCTTCGGCGCTTCTCGCTCCGCTCCGCCCGGCGGCGGGCCTCGCCCAGGCTTTGGAAACACAAGTTTATCAGGCGATCCTGGAGCGCCGCCCTGCGGAAATCGTTTCTCGGCTAAAAGAAATATTGGCCAAGCCTGACCCGGCCTTGGGTTACTTCAACGGCGAACTGCGCTTTTATTTAGGCTGGGCGCAAGAGGTCGCAGGTGATCATGCTGGCGCCCAGGAAAGTTGGCGACAGACGCGCAGCGAACTGGAATCTTTCCTGAAAGAACAGACGGAAAATCGTAGGCTGGTTGAACATCTTGCGCTGACCAATATGGGTCTCGGTGACAAAGTCGCCACGTTGACATTGACCGAACGGGCCATGGCCGCGAATCCAATCGAGAGAGACGCCGTGTCTGGTGCCGCTCCGATCGAGGTCCTCGCCAGGGTCGCGGCGCGAATGGGCGAGCCCGACCGCGCTATCGTCGCTTTACAGAAACTACTCTCGGTGCCGGGCGAAGGCGCGCTGGCTGAAAATATACCGCTCACTCCTGCGCTGCTCCGGCTCGATCCCATGTTCGATCCGCTCCGGAATGATCCGCGCTTCGAAAAAATTGTTGCCTCACTTGCACCAAAGTGATCGGCGAGTCCCTCGGCAAGATGAGTATTGCAATTGTCGGTCGTATGGCAACCCTCCCGCGCTCTATTTTTACACGCCGCAGGCGCTCGGCCACGTCACATGTGGTCGCCGGAATGTTTATGGCGATCTTTGAACGTCAGCTCGGCAATGCCTGACTTGTCGAGTTCGCCCAGTCCTTCTTTCACCATTCGGTCGTACTGTTCCTTCGTCGCCTGCGCGAGCGGTAGATCGAGACCGATGTTGCGCGCCAGATCGACCGCAATGCCGCTGTCTTTGGCCGCGTGCGCGGCAGAGAAAAAGCAACTGTGCTCGCGATTTTGCATGTCTTCGCCGTCGGTCTCGAGCACGCGTGAGGCCGCGCCGGTTTGCGAAAAAACCTGTCTCAACATTTCCAAATCGAGTCCTAGCGCCGCGCCGAGCGCGAGCCCTTCAGCCAAACCGGCGGTGTTGATGTTCATCACCATGTTGACCAACGCTTTCACTTTGGCCGCTTGGCCCGCTTTCCCAATGAAGCGAATCGTGGATCCAAGCTCCTTCAATATCGGCTCAGCTTTTCGGAAAGCTTCTTCTTTCCCGCCACACATCAGATAAAGCTTGCCCTCGCGCGCCTGGGTGATGCTCGAAGCCATGCACGCTTCAAGCGTTTGCGCCCCGGCCTCTTCCGCCAGCTTTTCAAGATCGATCTCCACCCGCGGCGAAATTGTCTCGCAGTTTTGTCGCCAGTTGCGGCGAAAATTTGCCGCACCGCGTTGTCATCGGTCACGACCGTAAAAATCACGTCGGATTCCGCTGTAACTTCCGATAAATCCTGGCCCGCTGCGCAGCCAAGTTCGGCCGCAATAGACGTCGCTCTCGCACGGTTTATGTCGTAAACAGCTGTGATATGAAATTTTCGATCCTTTAACCGACGCGCCATGTTCCCACCCATGCGACCCACGCCAACGAAACCAATGTTCATCTCGATCTTAGACCTGTCCGGCAAAAAATGGATTGTGCTCTTTCTCTTCTCCAACCGTCGTCATCGGCCCGTGACCCGGACAAATGATCGTCTCATCCGGCAGCGTCAGGATTTTCTCGAGATTATTTCGTAATGCGTCATCATAGGAAACGTTTCCACCACCCATCGAGCCGGCAAAAAGCGAATCGCCGACGATTGCGATCGGGCGCGCGCGACCGTTCACAACGTAAGTCATGCCGCCCGGGGAGTGGCCCCAGGTTAGCCGTGTGTCGATCTCGAGGTTGCCAAGGCGAAAACGTTTTCCTTCTTCGATCGTTTCTGCACCCGGAACTGATTCGCGCGCCGGAGTAAAAACTTCTGCGCCGGTTTCCTCGCGCAGACGCGGCAGGTCCGCGACATGATCGGAGTGCGCATGGGTAAGTAAAATTAGTTTCAAATTCAGTTTCTCCCTTTTCGCAACGCGAACCATTTCACTACAATCTGCGCCGGTATCAAAAGCCGCCGCTGCACGAGTCGTCGGGTCCCAAACGAGATAGGCATTGACCGCCATGCCGTGATATTGGGTGTTGAACTGGGCGACGCCCTCTTGCCCATCAATTTTTTTCGGATGCCATTCATTCCTGGCGAGTTCGCAGAGTGCTCGCCCGGCAAGGCCCAGGACGGGCGCAACGCGCAAAAGCGCCAGCTCATCGAACTCGCCATCCCGCAGCTTGCGAATTTTTTGCGAGCTGACGCGCGCCTTTTCCGCCAGCTCGGTATCGGAGATGCGCAGACCGTGTTGCGCTTTGCCGATGATGTCGCTGACGTTGTCTTCGAGCGGAATCATTTCTTAGTCCTTTGCTAAACGTTCACAGGTTGCGCTTCTTGGGCGATACGCAAATGGATAATGCGATCCAACGCCAGTTTCTCAAAGATCCTGGCAACATCCACAACCGAAAATGCTTTGCCTGTTTCTTTTTCCATCGATGTCATTGAAACGTTATTAATGCCGCAAGGAATGATGTAATTGAAAGGCGAAAGATCGCCGCACACATTTAATGCGAACCCGTGCATCGTGACCCAATGACGCACGCCGACTCCAATGGAAGCAATCTTGCGATGGTCGATCCAAACGCCCGTTAGCGCTTCGCGTTGCCACGCGGTAATTCCATAATTGGCAAGAAGTTCAATGAGCAAGAGCTCGAGCCAACGCAGATATCGATGTAAATCCTGCCCGCACCGGCGAAGATCGATGATCGGATAACCCATTAATTGACCGGGTCCGTGATAAGTGGCCTGGCCGCCACGATTGATCGCAAAAAGTGGATGTGGCAGATGGGCTGAGCCAAGCAAGCTCGATTTATCCGGTGTTCGGCCAATTGTGTATACCGGCTCATGCTCGAGCAAAAGCAATTCATCTTCCAACGAGCGATCCTCCCGTTTTTGGGCAAGGAGTTCTTCCTGCAACAAGA
>QHON01000020.1 GCA_003218815.1 Verrucomicrobiota bacterium | reverse complement strand
GTCGCGCTCATTCCACTTTTGCTCGGGCTCGGTATGGATGAGTTGAGCGCGGGCGCGACCTTGGTGCCACGGGTCAAGCGCGCGGTGCAAAGTTTGGCCATTTCCGAATGTCGTGAGCTTGTCGAGGAAGCACTCAAGCTTCAGACGCCGTCGGAGATTCTGGCGCGGTGTTTGGAGTTAGCGGACAAGCGCTACGGAGATTTGCTGGGTTGATGGTGTCGCGCGGCTCGATGCGTATCTCACGACCAATGCAACTCACGTTCGCAAACCAAGCGCCAGACTTATTCTTCCGATTCAGTCTCGGGATCGGGCTTTAGCCCTTCTTCCTCCATTTTGCGCAGGACGTCACTCATGTCGTCCACTTCGTCCCAAACGTCTTGGCTCACGTAAATGGGCGCCTTCTGCTGTGTCGCCATCGCGATGCAATCGCTCGGTCGCCCATCAAGCTCGATGATTTTTTTCTGATGCAATTCGTTTTCGACACGAATGATGACGCGCGCATAGTAGGTTGCATTCTTGAGATCATTGATGATGACTCGCTCGACCTTCGCACCGAGGGCCGTCATCAAATGCCCGATGAGATCATGGGTCAGGGGACGCTCTTTGGTGATCTGGCGCATGAACATGGTAATCGCGCCGCCCACAGTTTGATCGACATAAATGATGAATACCTTGTCATTATTTCCAATAAACACCGCGCAACCGCCGCTCGTTGGCAAGACTGCCCGCACTTGCACTTCGATCACCGTTTTGTTCATCAGATGGACGGTACCCGTCCGAAGATGAAAAACAAGCGACGGTAGATCGTGTGCTCGCTTCCGCGCTCGGAAAATGGCGCGTCGAAGCCGCATGATTCTCAACATCGAGCAGGGGCTTGCTCGATCCAACTTGGCTCGCTGTGAATAAGTGCGCCAAAAATCTCTTTAAGCGCGCTTGCATGTCCGACTTGGTGATTGAAATGTGCGTTTGCGGCTTGCCGCCGCGTCACAAAACGCAGATGAAAACTGAGTGGGACGTTGAGTCCGCCATCGCTACTTACAACGTGGATGGATGGGGCCGTGGTTACTTTACAATCAACGGCTCAGGGAACGTGGAGGCGCGTCCACTGCAGGAAAACGGCGGTTGCATCGACCTTCTCCAAGTCGTCAACGAAGCGCGCAATCGCGGGCTAGGTTTTCCGCTGGTAATTCGGCTTCAGGATTTGCTGCGGCATCGCGTCGAATCGATAAACCGCGCATTTCAAACCGCGATGTCTGAGTTCGGTTATCGCAATGAGTATCGCGGCGTCTTCCCGATCAAGGTCAACCAATTGCGCGAGGTCATCGAAGAGATTGTCGACGCCGGCCAGCAGTTTCATTTCGGTCTCGAAGCCGGCAGCAAACCCGAACTCGTCGCCGCGCTCGCCATGCACAAGGATCCGGAAAGCCTGATCATCTGCAACGGCTACAAAGATCCCGCGTTCATTCGCATTGCGCTCCTCGGCCGCAAACTCGGTAAATCTGTCATCATTGTTATCGAAAAACTGGAAGAGCTTGAGCAAACCATCCGAACTTCAAAAGAAGTCGGCGTCGAACCGGACATTGGTATTCGCGTGCGCTTGGACAGCAAAGGATCCGGTAAATGGTCGCCGAGCGGTGGCGAAAACGCGAAGTTCGGCCTCGACACAACCAATCTCATTGCTGCAAGTCAGATGTTGAAGGAAGCCGGTCTGACCCATTGCCTGAAGCTTGTTCATTTCCATGTCGGATCGCAGGTGCCGGACATTTCGACAATCAGGCGTGCCGTGCGCGAAGCGGCCCGCTATTACGCGAAGCTCGCCAAACTCGGCTACGAGCTCGGCTATCTCGACGTCGGCGGCGGTCTTGGCGTTGATTACGATGGTTCACGGAGCGATTTCGACAGTTCCACCAATTATTCCCTCCAGGAATACGCGAACGACGTTGTTTGGAACATCATGGACGTGTGCGATTCCGAAGGCGTTGTGCACCCCGCGATCGTGAGCGAAGGCGGACGCGCGATTGTCGCGCATCATTCGGTGCTCGTGATGGAAGCCTTCACCTCCATCGAGAGAACCGCGCCGAAACTCAAAGTCGAAGCGACCGAAAAAGATCACAAACTCGTGGGCGACATCCTCGATGTGAAACAGCGACTGAAGCGCGGTAACCGAATAGAAAGCCTCCATGACAGCCAGCAGATCAAGGAAGAATCGCAGCAAATGTTCGATCTCGGGCTGCTCGATCTGGAATCGAAAGCGAAGATCGAGACCGTTTACTGGCAGCTTGCGCAGCAGATTGTGAACATGCATCGCGGTCTGCGCTTTGTGCCGGAGGAAGTAAAACAACTTGAGATCTCACTGGGAGATCAATACATCTGCAACTTTTCCATTTTTCAGTCCCTGCTCGATCATTGGGCGCTCGGCCAACTCTTTCCCATCATGCCGATCCATCGACTCACCACTCCGCCCGATCGCAACGGCATGATCGTTGACATCACCTGCGATTCCGACGGCAAAATTGCAAAATTCATCGACCTCCAGGATGTGAAGGAGACGTTGCCCCTCCATCGCATCTCGCCCGGCGAGATGTATTACATCGGCGTTTTCATGGTGGGCGCTTATCAGGATATCATGGGCGATCTGCACAATTTATTTGGACGGGTGACTGAGGTGCACGTTTTCCTGGATCCCGACGAAGAATCGGGTTGGTACATCGAAGAGGTAATCGAAGGAAGCACCATCGGCGAAGTGCTTGCCATGACGCAATGGGACAAGGTCGAGCTGATGCGACTTCTCAAATCGGACGTCGACGCCGCAATCAAATCCGATCGGCTCAAGCCAAATGATGCGATGAAACTCCTCGCCGACTACGAGCGTCTCCTTCAAGAATACACTTACCTTTCGTTCAACGGCGCAAAGCTCCCGCCGCCGCCGGGTAACTGGCTGCCCCTGAGTTAGCGCCGTCCACTCCCGGAGCTTACCCCTCGACGCTTTCAGTTTTAAGTCCGTCTATGAATATCGACCTACTGAGTTCCATTGAATTAACCGCCTCGGCTGCGATTGTGATCGCTGCTTTGTCGATCACATTCGGTTCCAATGCGGCAACACGGATTCGCTTGGCTGCCTGGCTTAGTGCTTGGTTCGTGGTCGTGGTAATTCTGGCGGCGACTCGCGCGTTGTATTACGAACATGGGCTCGGCACGCCCGGTCTTGGCCTCGCCGTGGCACTCCCGATCGCGATCCTCTGCGTCGCGGTCGCGCGCATAAAATCGTTGCGCGAGGGTTTCCACTGGGCGCCGTTGTGGCTGCTTATTGGCGTGCACACGATTCGTCTTCTCGGAATCAGTTTTATTGTTCTGCACGCAGTGGGCCGCCTGCCCGCTCCGTTCGCTCCGGTTGCGGGCTGGGGCGATATCTTTGTCGGAGCAACTGCCCCACTAGTCGCATGGCTTGTGCACCGACAGGGCGCAAACGCTCGGCCGATTGTATGGATTTGGAATATCATCGGAATCGTGGACTTGATCGCCGCTGTCGGATTGGGCGTAATGTCTTCGCCCGGGCCTGCCCGCTTGATTCTCGCCGAACCTAGCTCAGCCATCATGACGACGCTGCCATGGCTGTTGATTCCCGGCTTCCTGGTCCCTCTCTTGATGTCAGTTCACATCGCTATTTTCGTTCGTTTGGTGAAGGACAAAAGGCCAGCGCTCGATTAGAGTGTCCGTTAGCTGACGTGCCGCCTTGTTTATCACGGATTGCAAGATAAACCCGATTTTGGGTGTTGATCCTCAGTTCAAGATATCAGCCCTTGTTTTCTCTTATCCTGGTGAACTCAAGCTTGGGACCGTTTGGCTCTCTCAGAATCATACGGTCGGCCGAAAATTCCATCTGATAAACAGTCTTGGCGAACGGCGTCTCGATCTTCACTCGGTCGCGGTCGAGAATATACCTACCTCGGGTATTCTCGATCAGGACAGATCCATTGTTAGAGAACTCCCAAACAATTGCGTTTGCATCGCCTGACATGTGCCATCTACCGACAATGTCATGGGAGGGCCCACCGCAACCAGCGATAGCACCGAGCAAGACTGCTGAGGCGATGATCAGTAACCGGGAGGCGTGTGGAGCGAACATCAATGCGATAACAGGTGCGAACTTTCAGTAGTTGAGACGTAGTCCGAACAATACCTAACCCACAAGCTTCTTTTCGATACCAAAGTGCTCCAGGCGCAGCAGCATTTATTGAATGGTTTTGTGTACACCGGCAAGGCCCTCGCAAATACCTGGGACTATTCTGTGCTTGCCTTGTGAAAGCGGGACATCTTGATCACGCGGAATTACAGCGCCGCTGTTCTTTCGCGATCCGCAGATTCGCAATTATGGCATCAGCTCGACGAGAGCGACGTGTTCGTTAGCCGCTGATTCGCGCGGTATACGTTCGCAACGCCCGTTACTCGCAGCATTGGAAATTGCGATCCGCGGTACGTCTAATCGATTCTTGCCAATTTTGGCAAGTAGTTGTCCGCAAACAAATCGACTACTTCTTCGCTTTTTTCGATTCGCGCTTCGATTCCTTGGGTTCTTTTAACTCTTTTTTGGAATCGCCGGGGCGATATTCTTCTTGTTCGGCGGCGGCGAAGGCTTTTTCCAGGCCGACCATGTCTTCGCCGGGCTTGAGTGTGTCGAACGCTTCGGATTCTTTGCGTAACTCTTCCTCGGAGTAGTTGGCGGCTTTGATCGACAATCCAATCCGGCGTTCGACTTTGTCCACCTTGATGACGCGGGATTCGACTTCTTGGCCGACTTTGAGCACGTCCTTCACTTTCGCGACGTGGTCCTCGCTCAACTGCGAGATATGGACGAGACCGTCGATGTCATCGTTTAGTTGCACAAACGCGCCAAAACTCGCGAGCTTGGTCACTTTGCCTTTGACGAGATCACCGATCTTGTATTTCTCGTCGATGTTCTTCCACGGATCTTCGGTGAGTTGTTTGATCCCGAGACTGATCCGCTGATTCACTTTGTCGATATCGATGACTATCGCTTCGATTTCATCGTTTTTCTTAAAGACTTCGCTTGGATGATTGATCTTGCGGGTCCAGCTCAGATCGGAGACGTGGATCATGCCGTCGATGCCTTCGTCGAGCTCCACGAAAGCGCCGTAGGCGGTCATGTTGCGAATTTTACCGCGCACGGTGCTGCCGATGGTGAACTTCTTTTCGATCTCATCCCACGGATTGGGCTCGAGCTGGCGCAGGCCCAATGAAATTTTCTGCTCTTCTTTGTTTACACCAAGCACGACCGCTTCAACTTCCTGCCCTGCGGTGAGAATGTCGGACGGGCGCATGATCCGTTTGGTCCAGGAAAGTTCCGAGACGTGAATGAGCCCTTCCACACCTTCCTCGATCTCCACGAACGCGCCGTATGGAACGAGGTTGGTGATTTTGCCTTTGACGCGCTGACCGGCCGGAAAGCGTTCCTCAATTTGGTCCCACGGATTCTTTTGCGTCTGCTTGAGCCCTAACGAGACGCGTTCTTTTTCCTTGTTGATATCGAGCACCACGACTTCCAATTGCTGACCGACTTTCACCAGTTCGCTCGGATGTCCGAGTCGGCCCCACGTCATGTCGGTGATATGGAGCAAACCGTCCATTCCATCGAGATCAATGAACGCGCCGAAGTCAGTGAGATTTTTTACCGTGCCTTGTACCTTGTCGCCGACCTTCACCCCTTCCATGAATTTTTGTCGCTTCTCGCTCCGCTCCTGTTCGATCAGTTCGCGCCGGCTGAGCACGACATTTTTACGGTCGTCGTTGATCTTAACGATCTTGAAATCGTAGGTGTTACCGACGAACTGCTGCAAATCTTTCGGAGGAACGACATCGATCTGCGATGCAGGCAAAAATGCCTCGACGCCGATGTTCACCATAAGCCCGCCTTTCACGACCGATTTCACCTTGCCTTTGATCAGGCCGTCGCCGTGAAAAACACTCGCGATCTTGTTCCAATTCTGGCGATACGCGGCTTTCTCCTTCGAGAGAACGACCATGCCTTCGTCGTTTTCGAGCCGCTCGAGGAGCACGTCTACTTCATCACCGACCTCGAGATTCTCGATGTCCTCAAACTCGGTAATCGGAATCCCGCCCTCGGATTTGTAACCGATATCCACCAACACTTCGCGTGGACGAATTTCCAATATCCGTCCCTTGACGATGCTCCCTTCGCGGAAATCCGGCATCGGTTTCGACATTACATCCTGCATTTGCACCATAAATTAAAAGGCTTTCTTCGGACACGGCGACGCCTTTATCGAGCGTCGTTCTTTCCGCGCAGTTAAGCAGCCGGAAATGGGACGCCATAGTAGGCGTTTTCAGCGCGGAGGTCAAACTCTGGCCGCTGGGGCGAGAGTTTGTCGAGCCGACTATTTCGACGGCTCCGCAGAGCGTCGCCCGATCGCCTCCCTTGAGTGCACAGCGTTTCTCCCGTATCCTGAAAGCAAGATGTCGAGATTACGCCTCCGACAGTATTCGCGAGCTCCGATTGTTTCGGGGTTGTCGATCTTGACCGCCCTTTTGACAGCAGCCTCGCTGCTTAACGCCGAACCTTCCGCGGCGGAGCAAAGGGTTGCGGAGGCGATTAAGTCGCAACAGCTCAGCGTCGTGCACTTCTGGGCCCCGTGGTGTTCAAATTGCCAGGCTGAATTGAAAGACGGCGGCTGGATCAAAATAGTAAAAGACAATCCTAATGTGCATTTTTACTTCGTCTCTGTCTGGAACGGCGGTGAAGATGGAACCGCGATGTTAAGAAAATTCGAGATCACCGATCAGCCCAACGTAACCATTTTGGCCGATCCGGGCCCGCGCGGTCAAAATCACATCAAAGAATTTGCGGGTGTGCCGCTGTCGTGGATTCCAACGACTTGGATCTACAAAGGCGGCGATCTTCGTTACGCTTTGAACTTCGGCGAGATTCGTTTTTCAGTCTTGCAGCAATTTCTCGAGGACAGCCAGTCCGAATGGTCGCACAAAGGGGAGCCGAAGATCGACTAAAATTTTTGAGATGATCCAGACTTCTTCAGCGCCGACGATTTCCTACGATAAACCGCCGGCAATCCTTTCTCTTATCGGCGACACGCCGTTGGTCGAGATCACCCAGATCGACACCGGGCCGTGCCAGCTTTTCGTCAAGCTGGAAAGCCAAAATCCAACTGGTTCAATTAAGGATCGTGTCGCCCTGGCCATGATTGAAGCGGCGGAGCGCGACGGAACGTTGCGACCGGGTGGCACCGTGATCGAAGCGACTGCTGGCAACACCGGGCTTGGCCTTGCCCTAGTGGCGGGCGCGAAAGGTTATCGCGTGCTGCTGGTGATTCCCGACAAAATGTCGCAGGAAAAAATTTTCCACGTCAAGGCACTCGGCGCCGAAGTCCGCATTGTACGTTCCGACGTAACCCGTGGACATCCCGAATATTATCAAGACGTGGCCGCGCGGCTGGCCACGGAGATTCCGGGCGCGTTTTACGCTAATCAATTTGGCAACCAGGCAAATCCGCTTGCGCACGAAAGATCAACAGGCCCGGAAATTTGGGAACAAATGCGGCATGACGTCGATGCAATCGTCTGCGGCGTCGGCTCCGGCGGAACGTTAACCGGACTGGGCCGATTTTTTTCGCGAGTGAAACCGCGGCGCGGTATCGAGATGGTTCTCGCGGATCCGACCGGGTCGATTCTTTACGAATGGGTCAAGACCGGCAAGCTGGTCGAATCGGGAAGCTGGGCCGTCGAAGGCATCGGTGAAGATTTCGTCCCAGAAATTGCTGATATGTCTTTCGTCACCGATGCGTTCGAGATTGATGACGAGGAAAGCTTTGCAACTGCGCGGGAGCTTTTGCTCAAGGAAGGAATTCTTGGCGGCTCATCTACCGGCACGCTCGTCGCGGGTGCGCTACGTTATTGCCGGCAACAAACGAAACCGAAACGCGTCGTCACATTCGTCGCCGACACCGGGAACAAATATCTCTCGAAGATGTACAACGATTTCTGGATGGCTGAGCAAGGTTTCATTCATCGTGCGCCTCACGGCGGCTTGAGCGATCTGATTTCCCATCGCTACGAAGCGGGCGAAGTGGTTTCGGTTGGGCCTGGTGACAGCTTGCTTACCGCTTTTAAACGGATGCGTCAGGCCGACGTTTCGCAAGTTCCCGTGGTCGATGACAAGGGTCGTGCCATCGGCATTCTCGATGAGTCCGATCTCCTGGTGAAAGTGCATCGCGATCCAGCGCACTTTAACGATCTCGTGAAAAATGCGATGACTGATCGCCTGGAGACGCTTTCACCGAAGGCAAAGATTAACGACTTGCTCGGCGTATTTGATCGCGGCCGTGTCGCAATCGTCATGGAAGGCGACAAATTTCTCGGACTCGTTACGCGCACCGATCTGCTTTCTTATTTGCGGCTGCACATGCCGAAGTCATCCGTGCCGGTCAGTCGCGAATACAGTTAAGATTAATCTGGAAAGCAGGAACTCAGTGAAAAAGTCTTTTCGCTCTAAAATCTCCTGAGATTTCTCCTCGGTTCCTGCGTTTCTAATTAATTTTCTGCTCCGTGAAATCCGCGTAATTTCCGGCTAGATTAGATCGATATGAGGAAGCAGCACGAATTCGCGACCCGCGCCATTCACGCCGGGCAGGAACCCGATCCAAGCACCGGCGCGATCATGACGCCGATCTATGCGACCTCGACCTACGTGCAGGAAAGCCCGGGCAAACATAAAGGTTACGATTACGCGCGCTCGATCAACCCAACGCGGCTTGCTTACGAAAAATGTATCGCCGATTTGGAAAGTGGGACGCGCGGCTTCGCGTTCGCATCAGGACTCGCCGCGACGGCAACCGCACTCGATGCGCTCGATAGCGGCTCCCATGTTGTCGTCAGCGACGATCTTTACGGCGGCACATTTCGTCTTTTCGAAAAGGTCCGGCGTCGCTCTGCCGATCTCGATTTCACCTATGTCGATCTGACCGATGCCAGCCGGTTCGAACGTGAGATCAAACCAAACACACGCATGGTCTGGATCGAGACGCCGAGCAATCCACTCCTCAAACTGATCGATCTCGAAGCGATCGCGAAAATTGCGCGCGAGAAAAATATCATCTCGGTTTCCGATAACACGTTTGCCAGTCCCTGGATCCAACGCCCGATCGAATTCGGTTTCGACATTGTAGTTCACTCGGCGACCAAGTATTTAAACGGGCACTCAGACCTGGTCGGCGGTGTTATCGTTGTTGGCGAGAACAAGGAGCTCGCCGATCAAATTGCGTTTCTGCAAAATTCCGTCGGCGCGATCGCGGGGCCTTTCGAAAGCTTCTTGGTCATGCGCAGTTTGAAAACGCTCGCGCTGCGGATGGAGCGGCATTGTGCGAACGCGCTTGAGATCGCACGCTGGCTGGAAGAGCAGCCGGAAATCAAGTCCGTCAGTTATCCTGGACTCAAGTCACATCCGCATCACGATCTGGCCCGAATCCAAATGCGCGGATTCGGCGGAATGGTCACGATCATCTTGAAGACCGATCTAGCCGGCACGCGTCGGTTCCTCGAGAACACGCACCTCTTCTCGCTCGCGGAGAGTTTGGGCGGCGTCGAAAGCCTGATCAATCATCCCGCGCTCATGACGCATGCGTCGGTTCCAAAGGAGCAACGCGAAGCGCTCGGCGTCACTGATTCGCTGGTGCGTATTTCGGTTGGCGTCGAGGACGTGCGCGATTTGATCGACGATCTGCAAGTAGCCCTCCAAGCGATTTAACGTGGCGTAGGCATCCTGCCTGTTTCATATTCCTCAGCAGCCTGGATGGCTGTGTTACGCAATGGCTAATACTTTTGGCCAACTTTTTCGCGTCACGACGTTTGGTGAATCGCACGGCGGCGGGATTGGTGTCGTAATTGACGGTTGCCCGCCAAAAATCGATATCTCTCCAGCGGACATCCAGCGTGAATTGGATCGTCGTCGTCCGGGTCAAAGCAAAATCACGACGCAACGAAAGGAGGAAGACAGGTGCGAAATTGTCTCCGGCATTTTCGATGGCAAAACGCTCGGCACGCCGATCGCGATCCTCGTGCGCAACAAGGACGCTCGGGCGGAGGACTATGTGGAGATCGCAAGAAAATTTCGGCCGTCGCATGCCGATTTTAGTTATGAGGCGAAATACGGAATCCGTAACTGGCAGGGCGGCGGTCGCGCGTCGGCGCGTGAGACGATTGCCCGCGTCGCCGCCGGCGCAGTCGCGAAAAAGATATTGGCAATCCTGTACTCGAATTTCGAGATCGTCGGTTACGTCGCGCAGATTCACGACATCATCGCGAAGATCAATCGTTCTTGCGTTAAGATGAAGGACGCAGAGAAGAATGCGGTCCGATGCCCGGATGTTGCGGCGGCGAAGAGAATGGAGTCGCTCATCGGGCAAATTCGCGATGAAGGTGATTCGGTGGGTGGCGTGATTGAATGCGTCGTCCGGGGCATTCCGGCCGGACTTGGCGAGCCGGTGTTTGATAAGCTCGAGGCTGATTTGGCGAAAGCGATGCTGAGTCTTCCGGCAACCAAAGGATTTGAGATCGGTTCCGGATTTGCGGCGACGCACATGCGTGGCTCCGAGCACAACGACCCATTTGAAATGCGCGGAGGTAAAATCCGGACGGCGACAAATAATTCCGGCGGCGTACAGGGCGGGATCAGCAACGGCGAAGAGATTTACTTTCGCGTCGCTTTTAAGCCGACAGCGACGATCGCGCACGAACAGAAAACCGTAAACATATCGCGTGAACAAACGAAGCTCTCTGCTCGCGGACGCCACGATCCGTGTGTTTTGCCTCGCGCGGTCCCAATAGTCGAGGCGATGGCCGCGCTCGTGCTTTGCGACCATGCCTTGCGGCAGCAAGCGATCGGTTTGCCGTCCGCGTTAAAATGAGACCAGAACCGCAGGTGGTGGCTGGGTCGCCACTTTGGCAGGCAATCTTTGTTTCGTTTGCCACCGTTTTGATTTTGTTCGAAGTCGTGCGGGGCTGGCGACTCGGTCTGCTCCGTCAATTGGTGCGTCTTGCTGCGCTTGCCGCGGCCTATGCGACCGCATTTCTCGGCGGGAAATTGGTTGTTCCATTAGCACGACCGTTTTTAAAACTACCCGACATCATACTGTCGATCTTAGGCGGCGCCGTGCTCGCGCTCGCCGTTTATGCGCTGGTCGCAAGCATTGGAACGATTTTGTTCAAACGCATTAGCCGACAAAATTCCAAGCTTGTCCGACTTGTTTATGCACTTTCAGGAGCAGTCGTCGGATTGTTTTTTGGCGCCTTTCTCCTCTGGATGACCGTGGTAAGCATTCGTGCGATCGGCGCAGTAGCGGACGCACAAGTCCGCAGTCGAGCAAGCTCTCAAGCCACCGACGCCCATTCTCTTCTTGATGTGCGACGACGTTTTCTTGAAGAGTCAGTTGAGGAATCGACCAGCCTCGCAACGTCGCTAGCACGACTGAAGAATTCGCTCGAACTCGGGCCAGTTGGAGACGCCGTTAAGCGAACAGACCCCGTTCCGTCGCAGACCTATGAGACGCTCGGCAAGGTAGGAAGTGTTTTTTCTAGTCCAAAAGCCGCGCAGAAATTTCTGAGGTTTCCTGGTGCGCGAGAATTGAGCGAGCATCCGAAAATTGTCGCTTTACGAAACGATCCGGAAATCGCAGATATGATCGCGCAGGGACGTGTTCTCGATCTTTTGCAAGATCAGCGCATCATCGATGCAGCGAATGACTCGGTGCTACGTGAACGAATCAAGAAATTCGATTTGCAGCGCGCTCTCGATTATTCAATTCAGGGAAAGTAAGTCTGCATGAATTACATCACGACCATCGGTCTCGAAGTACACGTCCAGCTCAAGACGCGCTCGAAGATGTTTTGCGCGTGTCCGGTTGAATTTGGCGCAGGGCCGAATACGCACACGTGTCCAGTTTGCCTCGGCTTACCCGGCGCGTTGCCGGTAATGAATCGCGAAGCGCTGCGCATGACGGTGCTCACGGGTCTCATGCTTGGCTGCGACATTGCGCCGATCTGTAAATTCGACCGGAAAAACTATTTCTATCCGGACATGCCAAAGAATTATCAGATTTCGCAATATGATATGCCGCTTTGCACCAATGGCAACGTGCCCCTGCACGACCTCGCCTATCCGAGAGACGCGCAGAAGAACATCGCGACTCCAGACAAGGAAGTTCATCTCGTCCGGATTCACCTCGAGGAAGACGTGGCGAAAAGTTTTCATTTTGAATCGACCACGGGAATCGATTTCAACCGTGCCGGCACACCGTTGATGGAAATCGTGACGCAACCCGAAATCAATTCCCCTGAGGAAGCCTTCGCGTTTCTGACCTCGCTCAAACAAATCTTGATTTACGGCGCGGTTAGCGATGCCGACATGGAGAAGGGGCAACTTCGCTGTGATTGCAACATTTCCGTTCGCCCGGAAGCGCAGGCGGAACTCGGGGCGAAGATCGAGATCAAGAATATGAATTCGATCAGCGGCGTGCGCCGCGCTCTGGCGTATGAAATTCAGCGGCAAGTCGAGGCGCTGGATCGTGGCGAAGAACTAGAGCAGGAAACGCGAGGCTGGGACGACGTGGCTGCTGAAACATTTCTCATGCGCACAAAGGAATCGGCCCATGATTACCGCTATTTTCCCGATCCGGATTTGGTGCCGGTAAAAAGCGAAGTGCTGCTGGTTGATGCACGCTCGCGTGTTCCGGAATTACCGAAAGCGAAACGCGCCAGATTTATTGAGCAGTATGAAGTAAGCGCCTATGACGCAGGCGTGCTCGCGAACGATCTCGATCTCGCCGGCTATTTCGAGATAGCAGCGAAGGGCGCAAAAAAACCAAAAAACGTTGCTAACTGGATCCTGAACGATTTGCAGAGTGCGTTGAGCAGCGCCGGCAAGACGATCAACGACTGTCCCGTTCCACCACAAGCGTTGGATGAGCTGGTCAATCTCATCGACAGCGGCAAGATCAGCGGCAAACAAGGCAAAGAGGTTTTTGCGGAAATGTTCGCGAGCGGAAAAGGAGCGGACGACATCGTCAAGGAAAAAGGGATCGAGCAATTAAGCGACGCGAGCGCGATCGAAGCGCTCTGTGACCAGGTAATCGCGGCCAATCCAAAGCCGGCAGCAGATTTTAAAGCGGGCAACACTGCGTCGCTCAATTTCCTAAAAGGGCAGGTGATGAAACTTTCCAAAGGAAAAGCCAATCCGCAGCTGGCCGGGGAGATTTTGGAGCGCAAGTTGAAGAACTGAAGAAGGCTTCAACGGTCAACCTTGAAGCTAAATTTCTAACACGACGGCTTCGGGAAGCGATTCCCCCTACGACCTCTTTGAGAGGCAATCATGAAAATCCTCATTGCACCGGACAAATTCAAAGGCTCACTCAGCGCGCGCGAAGTCGCGGAAAATATCGCAGCTGGACTACGCGATGTTTTGCCGGGCGCAAAGATCGACATGGTGCCCATGGCCGATGGCGGCGAAGGGACGGCCGAAGTTATTGGCGACACGCTCGATGGTGATTGGGTAAATTGTCCGGCGCACGATCCGCTCGGGCGCGAAATCGACGCGCGCTATGTCTGGATTGAGCATCGCAAATTCGCAGTCATGGAAATGAGTGAGGCGGCGGGGATGCGCCGACTCTCTGCCGGCGAACGCGATCCACTTCGCGCGAACACATTTGGCGTCGGCGAAATGTTGATTGCTGCCGCGCGCCGTGGCGCGGATCAAATCATTATCGGGCTCGGCGGCAGCGCGACGAACGACGGCGGCTTCGGAATGGCGCGAGCACTTGGTTTTCGATTCTTCGAGCAAGATAAGAAGGAAGGGCAAGAACTGCGCGGTGCAGTGAGCGAACTGACAAAGCTGGCGCGCATTGACAGAGCAAGAAACCTATCGCTGCCAAAAATTGTCGCTGCAGTCGATGTGCGAAATCCGTTGCTCGGCAGGAACGGAGCGACGCAGATTTTCGCTCCGCAAAAAGGTGCGAGCGAAGAGAAGATCGAGGTGTTAGAGCGCGCGCTTGCCAGACTCGCGGACATTGTTGCAAAGGACCTCAAGGTCGATTATCGCGACGAGCCTGGAGCAGGTGCTGCCGGCGGTCTTGGCTTCGGTCTGATGAGCTTTTGCGGTGCGAGAATTCGGCCCGGTTTCGATGTGGTAGCGGAAGCGGTCAAACTCGAAGCGAAGATGAAAGATGTCGATGTTATCATTACCGGGGAAGGAAGTCTCGATGCACAAACACTCCAGGGGAAGACGCCCGCCGGAGTGGCCCGGCTCGCACGAAAACTTGGCAAACGCGTTTTTGCGATTGTCGGGCGAGCCAGCGAAGACCGACAAGTACAGGAAATTTTCGATGGAGTCTATGAGCTCACGCGGCCGAGCATGAGCGAGCAAGAAAACATGGCGCGTGCCGCGGAGTTCTTGCGCAAGAAGGCGCGGGAGCTGGCGAAGAAATTGTCGCGGCGCTAGTGCCAAGCATCGGGTGGTGTTCCGGCGGCTGACGCTGCCCCGGTTACATCGGCGCGTCCTACCCTTTGTAAAATTCTCGGAACTGTTTTGCCGTCTCCACGTAACTCCAGGCCCATCTGGCGATGTCGTTTTGTTCGTCAAGACTTAGCGAACGGCGAATTTTAGCAGGCGAGCCTAAGACGAGTGAACCGGGCGGAATTTTCGTCGCCAGAGTAACGAGAGCATTCGCCCCAATAATGGAACGCGCGCCCACTTCTACATCGTCGAGAATGATCGCACCCATACCGACAAGCACCTCATTGTCGATCTTGCACGCATGCACGATGGCGCCGTGACCGACGGTGACCAGTTCGCCTATGGTAGTTGGATAACCGGTATCAAGGTGGACGACGGCATTGTCCTGAATGTTCGAGCGCGGTCCGACGATGATGCGGTTTATGTCGCCGCGCAAGACGGCACCGTACCAAACGCTCGATTCTTCTGCCAGCGCGACATCACCAATTACTATTGCGCCGGGAACAATCCAAGCATTTGGATGAATCGTGGGACCCTTTTTTAAACGGGCCGCAATACCGGAGTGTCCAGTTGGCAGCGGGTCTGGATCGATATGCATTTAGAGGTTAACGTCCAACGCCAAAAGCCGAACGTCCAACATTGAATCATATGATGAGATTTCTTATCTTCGCGCCTCGATGATTGTAAGCGTTGCATGCAACAGGTCCCCCTCGATACAGTGACGCCGTTCGTTTTCTCCGATCCGGCCGGCAAACGTTGGCCGCGGTTGCGGTTGATTCTACTCATCGCAGGAGTGCTCCTTTTTTTTGGGACGGTGTTGTTTGTTCAAACGCTGTTTGTCGCGCCGCAAATGAGAGTGCCATTTTCCCTGCGGCAGTTGAAAGGCCAGTTGAAAGCGCTGCAAAAAGAAAATCCGGCCGGACAATTTTCTCCCGTTTCGTTGCTCTGGCAAAAATTTGGCCAGGCACGACAAGCGGAAAAAAAGCTCGTCGGCCCAACGCCGACGCCACCGGCGCGCCCCCGAAAAAAATCGCCGGGCAACGAAGTTCGACTCGCATTTTACACCAATGGAGATCCGTACAGCTTCGCGTCTCTCGAACTGCATGCGGGGCAGATCACGCACGTTTGTCCTGAATGGATGACGGTCATCAATGGCATGGGCGACTTGCAAGTCGATGCAGATGCACGTCTGCCGAAGCTCGCTGCAAGCAAGGGCATCGCACTCATGCCGCTGCTGACCAATTTAGTCGGCGACACGTGGCAGCCTGAAGCGATCGAGAATCTGGCGCACGGTCCGCAAAATCGGCAAGAACGATTCATCAGCAACGTGCTGTCGGTTTTGCGCAATGCAAAAGCGGCGGGCGTGGTGGTCGATTGGGAGCAAATCGATCCAGCCTACAAGCAAGACATCGCTGGATTCATCGACAAATTTGCCGACGCGCTCCATTACGATGATAAGGAGCTCTGGCTCTGTATTCAGCCCGGGCAGGAGCTGGATTACATCGACTTCGAAAATCTCTCTGACAACGTCGACCGTTTTGTGGCGATGTTGTTTGACGAGACGTCTGACATTGATCCCCCGGGGCCGCTTGGCTCGCGCTCGTGGTTCGAGGGCTGGCTCCACGTTCTGTTGGAGGGTTCCGATACCAAACAGTGGATCATCGCGCTCGGCAGTTATGGATACGATTGGACGATCGGCGAAAAAAAAGCAGAGCTTATCACTTTTCCTGAAGCGATGAGCCGCGCCAATAATGCGAAAGTTGAGAGCGCGGAAATAAAGGCACCGAGTTACAATCCATATTTCTATTTTGAAGATGGCGACAAGGAGCATGCCGTCTGGTTCCTGGACGTCGTGACGTTCCTCAATGAATTGCGAGAAGTGCGCGATCAAAAGGCAGGTGGATTTGCGTTGTATCGGCTTGGCAGCGAAGACCCTTCGATCTGGGACGCCCTAAGCGTGCCGCGCGATTTCAAGCTTGACAATCAAACGCGAAAGTCGCTCGAAATTTTGGAAGGTACGGATACGATCACTGATGTCGGTGACGGCGAAATCGTGACGGTCGACGAAAGCCGCTCCGATGGAAGGCGAAATCTTGCAGTCGATCCTGAAGGATATCTTGCAGGAAAATACCTGAAGTTCCCGGAGTTCCCGACGCTTTATCATCAAGGCGCAGGCGGCGAGCATCAGGTTGCAATCACTTTCGATGACGGCCCTGATCCGCGGTGGACACCACAGATTTTGGACATTCTAAAGGCGGCAAACGTGAAGGCCGCGTTTTTCCTTGTGGGAGTAAACGCGGAGCGCTACCCGGGTCTCGTACGCCGAATCGTCAATGAAGGGCACGAAATCGGGAACCATACGTACTATCATCCAAACCTCGCGCTTTGCTGGCCTGAGCACGTCCGTCTCGAATTGAACGCGACGCAGCTTCTGCTCGAAACGATCACGGGTCGCGCGACGACATTGTTCCGTCCGCCTTACGCAGCCGACACGAGCCCCTCGCAACTGAGCGAACTGACGCCGCTGCAAATCGCGCAGGATCTCAACTATCTAGTTGTTCTCGAAAACATTGATCCGCAAGACTGGGCAAAACCGGGCGCTGACATCATCCTGCAGCGCGTGAAACAGCAACGCCGCGATGGCAGCATTGTTTTGTTGCACGACGCGGGGGGCAACCGCTCGCAAACTGTCGCAGCCTTGCCGCGCATTCTCGAATGGTTACATACTCGGGGCGACACCGTCGTTCCACTGAGCACGCTACTCGGGACCACGCGCGATGCAGTCATGCCGCCCCTAACGGGAGCGGGTCAGCCGGTGGCGCGAATTGTGAGCAGCACGGGATTTCGCATTTATCACGCAACCGAAGAATTTTTTTGGGCGTTCATGATCGTCGCAACCGGGCTCGTGGTCATGCGGACGCTCGTCGTGATCTGGCTGGCATCTCGATTTCGACGAAAGGTAAGAGGGGACTTCGCGGAACCGATTAGCATTGTCATGGCGGCTTACAATGAAGGGAGAGTGATCGCGGAGACCTTACGTGCGCTTTTGGCCAGCGACTACAAAGGCGAGATTGAAGTCATCGTTGTCGATGATGGTTCGCGTGATGAGACCGCCTCCCAAGTTAAGCACGTCGCACACGTCGACCCACGCATTCGCTTATTGCAACAGGAGAATCGCGGCAAAGCGCGCGCCTTGCAGCGCGGTCTCGCGGCCGTGCATCACGGTATCGTCGTTTTTATCGATGGAGACACACAATGTCAGCGCGACACACTGCCGCGTTTGCTCGGACCGTTTACCGATGAACGCGTCGGCGCTGTCTCGGGCCACGCCAAAGTTGGAAATTTGCGCACGTTCATCGCACGGTGCCAGGCCTTGGAATACACTTGCGGCTTCAATCTCGATCGACGGGCGTATAATCGCTGGAATTGCATCACGGTAGTGCCCGGCGCGATTAGCGCCATTCGCAAGGGTGCGATTGAGCAAGCGGGCGGTCTTAGTTTGCAAACGCTCGCTGAAGATACGGATTTGACGCTCTCCCTGCACAAGCATCGACAGCGAATCGTTTACGTGCCCGACGCGATAGCATGGACGGAAGCGCCCGAAAGCGTGCGCACGCTGGCGCGACAACGCTTTCGCTGGGCTTACGGCACGCTGCAATGTCTTTGGAAACATCGCGACATGATGTTCAACTGGAATTATCGCGCGCTTGGCTGGTTTAGCTTGCCGAGCATCTGGTTTTTCCAAATCATCCTCGTGGCCGTCACGCCGATGGTGGATTTGTTTTTGCTCGCCTCATTGCCATTTGGCGCATGGCGCGCGGTGATGCCATTCGTCATTACCTTCCTAGCGATGGACGTAATTCTCGCGACCCTCGCGTGCATTTTGGAGCGCGAACCGATCTTGCGCGCCTGGCGGATTCTCCCGATGCGCCTGATTTATCGTCCGATGCTCAGTTATTGCATCTGGAAGGCGATCTTGCGCGCGGTAAAAGGTGCATGGGTGAGTTGGGGTAAACTCGAACGCACTGCGTCCGTGCCCGTGCGAGTATAAGTTTCGAGACCCGGATGTTGAACGATGATCGTAGGACGTTGATCTCTGGCATCTTCGCCATGTCGATCTTAGCCCTTGTTTCGTGCAAGAGAGAAGCAAGCCAATCCCCTGTCGATCCAAACGGCCGTGTTGAAGTCGTGCTTCCCGAACACGGTGCTTATACAGGGGCGTTCATGGATTTTGGAGACGAAGAAGACGATGTGACGTTGGAGATTATCGAGGATTTCGAGACAATGGTGGGCAAACATCAGGCGATCATCGCGTCATCGAGTTATTGGGGTGAGCAAAGTTTCCCAACGGCAAATTTGAACGTGGTTTGGCGACACGGTTCCCTGCCGCTCGTTTTCTGGTCGCCGTGGGACCGGCCCTACGAACAAAATCGCGGCCCCGATAAGTTTAATCTCAACGACATCATCGCTGGGAAATGGGACGCTTATATCGACAAGTGGGCTGATGCTGCGCGGGCGTTTGGTCATCCGTTAATTGTGGCTTTTGGCGTGGAAATGAATGGTGACTGGTTCCCGTGGTCGGGGATCTATTACGGCAGCGATCAGTGGAATGACGAGCGCGATAACTGGAAAGGCCCGGAAAACTTTAAGGCAGCTTATCGCTACGTCGTGGATCGCGTCCGGGCGCGCGGCACGACAAACATCAAATGGATGTTTCACACTAACAATTATTCCTATCCGCTGGACACTTGGAACTTCGCGCCTGCGTATTATCCCGGCGCCGACTACGTCGATTGGCTCGGCTTGAGCGTTTACGGGCAGCAGTTTAAAGACGAACCAAATCCGGATATCGGTTCACTTATGGATTGGCCGTACCGGGAAATGTGCGGCCTCGATCCGACGAAGCCAATCATGATCGCCGAGTGGGCGACCGGCGAATTTCCGCTTTCGGTCAACGAGCCCGGTATCAGGAAGACTGAGTGGATCAAACAAGGCCTCGACCTTTTTCGCACGCGTTATCCACGCGTTAAAGCTGCGGTTTACTGGCACGAACGCTGGCAAAATCCAGATCAATCATACAGCAACTTGCGCGTCAATTCCTCCGTTGAATCATTGAATGCATATCGCGAAGGCGTCTCGAACGCCGATTGGTTAGGCAATCTGATTCTGCGGCCGGTCCCGAAATCGACTGCAAAATAACGCTTTGGGATAGCGCTGTACGAACGCGAGTCAGAAAAAATCAGCGCCTTCGACAAAATCCGCATTTGGCGGCGTCTTGATCATAAAAGACTGTGAAGAGGCCATGGACGATGTCTCGGTTTTGAGGCAGGGACTCCGCCGAGGCCTTAAACTGGTCCGGCTAGCCGCTCGGCGGAGTTTTCTTGTCGATCTTGAACGCTGCGCCGTATAACGCTGGGCGTGAAGATCGACAATCTCATTCGAGTTTTCATCTCAGTTGCATTCTTATCAGTCGTGGCAGTCTCACCGGCTCAAACCACTTCTCCGGCTCCGACTGCGCCATCGCTCGAGCAGCGCGTGGCCGATCTTGAAGCTTATCTAAACAATTCAGCGCGCGGTGCCGATGCGGCAAATGCGGCAATTTCGTCGAACGTTTCCGGTCCGGGTCCCGGTCACAACGCCTGGATGATGACAGCGTCGGCACTGGTCCTTTTTATGACGCTTCCCGGTCTCGCTCTTTTTTACGGCGGCCTCGTTCGCGCGAAGAACGTTCTCTCGGTGCTTGCGCAATGCCTCGGCATTGCCGGTCTCGTCACGATTCTTTGGTGGGTGGCGGGCTATTCACTTGTCTTCTCCCATGGTTGCGCGTTTCTCGGCGGACTGAAGTTCGCTTTTCTCCGCGGCGTAGACGCGCATCCGAACGGCGATTATTCGTATTGGGTTTCGCAAAATGTCTTCGCGATGTATCAACTCATGTTTGCGATTATCACGCCGGCATTGATCATTGGCGCGGTCGCGGAACGCATGAAATTCGCGGCTGTGCTTGTTTTTGTCGCCGTCTGGATGTTCGTCGTTTATTTCCCGATCGCCCACATGGTGTGGGGAATCGATGGCTGGATGAATGGCATCTGGAATCCCGCTGCGAAAATCACCGCCATCGATTTTGCCGGCGGAACCGTCGTGCACATGTCTTCCGGGTGGTCAGCGCTGGTTCTTTGCATTCTTCTGGGCCATCGACTCGGATTTAGAAAAGAAATCATGGCACCCCATAGCATGGTGCTTTGCATGGTCGGGACCGGATTGCTTTGGGTAGGCTGGTACGGCTTTAACGCTGGGAGCGCCCTCGCACCTGATGGAATCGCCGCGAACGCGTTCACGACGACTACTCTAGCCACCGCTGTTGCCTCATTCACCTGGGCGATGCTCGAGTACGCGCTGCGAGGTAGACCAAGTGTCCTCGGGTTTTGTTCAGGGGCAGTTGGCGGTCTGGTTGTGATTACGCCAGCGTGCGGATACGTCGATCCAACCGGCGCGGTCATCATCGGAATTTCTGCCGGGACTGTCCCGTTCTTTGCGTGCACAAAATTAAAATCCTGGTTTCACTATGATGACGCGCTCGACACGTTCGGAATTCATGCGGTTGGGGGAACGCTCGGCGCGTTTCTGACTGGAGTTTTTGCGACCGCGAGCGTGAATTCCAACTTAACCAAACTCGCCGGCCGCGCGCTTTGGTTCGAACAATTGAAAGCAATCGCGATTACGATTGCGCTTGCGGTCACTGGAACGGCTATCATTGGCGCGATCGTGCGCGGGGCAATCGGTTTGCGCACTGCGCCAGAAATCGAGCGACAAGGTCTCGACATCAACGAACACGGCGAGGAAGGCTATATCACTTCCGGATGATTATCTTCGGCCGGGGGAAAGAAGCAAGTGGGGCCGCATGGCCGCTCAGCGCACTTTCCTCTGTGTCCTAGTCTAAGGTTCTACTGTCGGGCTGATCGAGGCATCCGAAAGGAACGCGCGCCCCGAAACAGCCAGTGAAAGTCAACTCAACGAAAGAGAACACATGAGACGAACAACTATTGCTCTCGCTTGTGCAATGATTGCGCCTTTGGCGTTTGCGCAAACAAGGACCACCAAGACCCGACAAGCGACCACGACGCAACCGGTGATCACGCCAGCAACCACGCAAATGACCACCGCAGCGGTTGCAGTCGGGACGGTGACCGCATTCACCCCCCCCCAGACAACCGTTACGCCCCCGTCGCCGATCGTTGTGCAGTCCTCGCCCGACGCTAAAGCGATGTCGTATGTGCTCGCCCGGAAGGTTCGCTACGTCGACAAGGACGGCAGAGCAATCGATCCGCATCTGATCCGAGCGGGTACGCGCGTGCATCTCGATTTTGACCGCAGGGGGGCGGTCAAGCGCGTCCTCGTCGTCGAGAGAGAGTAGTGAAGCTTAATTCGCAAAATTTGAAGCCGCACGGTTTCGGATGAATTCTGCGGCTTTTTGGTGGATCGAGCAGCCTCCCGTAATCTCGATGTTAATTTAGGCAGCGGAGGCGCATTTCTTTGTAGTCGCGGCTAATCATGATCTCCCTAAAGGCCGTAACACGATAACACATGGCGAAAGCGTTCAGCGTTTTCAAATGTCACGTCTTTGAAAACGCACGGTCTCTTAGTCAACCGTTGAAAAATTCCGCGAGCAATCACCCGACAAAGCTTTTATCAGCAGCCCGCACCCGACGGCTCACGACCCGGAATGTTCTATTTGAACCTGCGCGAGATGCGTCGCAATCCGACGTATTGCTGGGGCTTGCCGGCGGAGGGGCTCGAACCCACACGATCTTGCGATCACTGGATTTTGAGTCCAGCGCGTCTGCCAATTCCGCCACGCCGGCGGCGGGAGTGTGAAACTACAAGGATGAGACGGAAGCTCAAGCGCTTCCAACCAGATCGAGAGGCTGCAGACTTCGCGGTGGTCCGAAAATTTCGCGAAGGATAATCGCACTGCGCAGCCCTCTTGGTGAGCGCAGAAGAGTGACGATGTCTGTCCCGGTGCGCGTGACCTTTATTTTTGATTCAGTGTCGATCGCGTACGGTTCGACCGGCGACATAATAGAAGCCGGCAGTTCGTGTGCGGA
>QHON01000056.1 GCA_003218815.1 Verrucomicrobiota bacterium | reverse complement strand
CCGCCGACTGCCTATTTTATCTGTGCGATTCGGCCCCCAAACTTTGATAATGACGATGACCACGACGGATGAACTTATTTACTCGATAACAACGCGACGACGCAGCTCGATCCCGCCGTGATCGAGGAGATGCTGCCGTCCTTTACGAAAGTATTACGGTAATCCTTCAAGCAGTTTTATGCCTTTGCCGCGAAAGCGCGGGAATTATCTATCTTACGCGCGAGCGCCATAAGTATCGCTTGGAAATGTTCTTAATGAGGCGTCACGTGAAAAAAATGGAAACTTTATCGGTGTCAGTCGCCTGTCGTGTCACAATTCTCATCGGCGCGATTCTGCTGCCGGTGTTGCTGACAAGTTGCGGCAAGAAAGGTCAGGATGGCGGCACGGTGGCCGGCGAAGAGAAAACCGCTCACGGAAACGAGGGTGATTTTTTAGACAAGGACGCAAAACCCGATGAGCGCAAATATCTCGTCGCGGCAAAACCGTTTTTCATTGCGATCGCGAACCAACAATACGCGGAGGCTTACGCGCTACTCTCCAGCTACGCCAAGGCGCGGATGTCCCTCAACCAGTTTACGCCTGCTGAGGAACGCGCCGAGTTCGCGCGAAACGAATCGAATCCGCTGACCAACGTGACGGCGGAACAATTCGCCGACTTGATGAAATACGTCGAGGCGGCGCATGGCGCACCGCGCGCGCCCAAGATGCTCCACGTGTTTTCGACTGATGCCGACGTTTTGAACCGGCGCAGCGCGGAACAATTCGGCGCGGTGGACTCCATGTTCGCCATCGGCGCGATGCCCGACTCGATTCCCGGCGACATCCGGCGCGCGAGTTTGCGCGGGCAGATCCATACCGAACTCTCACCGGAGGACGTTGAAAAGGCGGCCAACGCGCAGGGCATCAGCGTGGACGAGTTGAAGAAGGATGAGAATTTTGATCCCTACTTCAATCTCAAGGTCGTTATAGTCGAAGAAGACGGCCAACTCAAGGTCGGCTACTTCGAGTTCTTGCCGCCGTCTATGATGGACTGACGCTGTGGTTGCCCGCGTCGAATCGGAATGGACAAAGCGCCGATCTCTGGAACAACGTTGCAGCGGCCGCAACTAACTCTACAATGGAGCCCATGGCGGATGACGAACTTATTTACCTCGATAACAACGCTACGACGCAACTCGATCCCGTCGTGGTCGAGGAAATGCTGCCGTTCCTGACCAGCTATTACGGAAACCCTTCGAGCGGATATGGCTTTGCCGCAAAAGCAAGAAAGGCTATCGATCTTGCTCGGGAACGGCTGGCAGCATTGCTCGGGTGCGAACCGCCGGAAATTGTTTTCACAAGTGGCGGCACCGAATCAAACAATACCGCGATCGCCTCGGCGCTACGGTTCGAGCTACGTGGCAGACATGTCGTGACAAGCGCGGTTGAGCACAGCGCCGTGTTGCACCCTTGCCAGGACCTCGCGAAACGCGGCTGCGAGGTGACGTTTCTCGGTGTGGATCGGGATGGAAATGTCGATCTTGCCGAGTTGGAGGCGGCGATTCGCCCGGAAACGGCGATCGTTTCCGTGATGTGGGCGAACAACGAGACCGGCGTTTTGTTTCCGGTCGAGAAGATAGCTGAGATATGTCGCGAGAAAGGTGTGCTCTTTCACACCGACGCTGTGCAAGCGGCCGGGAAAATCTCGATCTGCCTCCGCGATACGGCGATCAATTTCCTTTCTCTGTCCGCGCACAAATTTCATGGACCAAAAGGTGTCGGGGCGCTTTTCGTCAACCGGCGAACGCGTTTTCAACCATTAGTTGCGGGTGGCGGCCAGGAAAACGGGCGCCGTGGCGGAACAGAAAATGTCGCATCGATCGTCGGTCTGGGAAAAGCCGCCGAGCGCGCATCCCAATACTTGTCAGAGGGAAAAACGCACGTTCGCTCCATGCGCGATCGATTTGAAAAAGCAATCCTTGAGACCGTAAACGGAGCAGCGGTGAACGGCGCTGGTGCTGCGCGAATCCCAAACACGTCGAGTTTTTCATTTGAAGGGATCGAGTCTCCGGCGGCCCTTCTCTTATTGGATCGACATCGTATTTGCTGCTCGGCGGGTTCAGCCTGCCGCACGGGGTCGGAGGAAGCCTCGCATGTGCTCAGGGCGATGGATCCGAGTGGAGATGGAGCCCGGCGCGGTTTGCGGTTTTCCTTCGGTCGGTTCAACACCGACGCGCAAGTCGACCGCGCTCTCGAAGTCGTCCCGAAAGTTATCGAAAAATTGCGTCAAGTGGCGGCACCGGCTCGCGGCAGCGCGGTTTCATCTGTCGCCACGGCTCGGTGAGCAATCCTCATGATGGAGACCCCGCGAGATCCTGCCACTTCGCGTTACGAGCACGCCGCGCACGGTCTGCGCCGTAGCGACCTCGATCCTGATCCGATCAAACAATTTTCAAACTGGTTCACTGCGGCAATTGAGGCCCAGATTCGCGACGTCAACGCGATGAGTCTCGCTACCGCTGGACGCGACGCAAAACCGTCCGTGCGCGTGGTGTTGCTGAAAGGATTCGACCAAGACGGTTTCGTTTTTTTCACGAATTACGAAAGCGAAAAGGGAGTGCAACTCGAAGTCAATCCTTACGCTGCGCTGGCATTTTATTGGATTGAACTGGATCGACAAATTCGGATTAGCGGGAGAGCGGAAAAAACGTCGCATCAGGAATCGGAGGGATATTTTCATTCCCGGCCGATCGGTAGCCAGCTCGGCGCGTGGGCGTCGCGCCAAAGCGAAGTGGTCGATGGACGCCGCGTACTAGACGCGCGCATGGCGGAGATGACAGAGCGGTTTGGCGACAAGCCCATTCCATTGCCGCCACACTGGGGCGGATATCGCGTAAAACCCGAAGTGATCGAATTCTGGCAGGGACGGCCGAATCGCTTGCACGATCGCTTCCGTTATACGCGACATGCCGGCCGTAATTGGATGATCGAACGCCTGGCGCCGTGAAGTGAAGAAATCCGCAACTAAGATCGATATCGTCCGCGGCGACATCACCAAGCTGGACGTCGATGCAATTGTGAACGCCGCGAATACGACGCTGCTCGGTGGCGGCGGAGTTGATGGCGCGATCCATCGCGCTGCCGGACCAGAACTGCTCGCGGAGTGTCGAACCCTTGGGGGCTGCCGACCGGGCGAAGCTAAAATCACCCGCGGATACAATTTGCCCGCCCGTTTCATCATTCACACTGTCGGCCCGGTTTGGAGCGGCGGTACCCGTGGCGAAGGGGAAGTTCTCGCAAACTGCTATCGCAACTCGCTGCAGCTCGCCGTCGAGAACGGAATCAAGACGATTGCGTTTCCCGCGATCAGTTGCGGAGCCTATCGTTATCCGATTTCGGAAGCAGCACAGATTGCCCTTGGGACGACACGAGAGTTCCTCGCGAACACCGACAACATCGACAAGGTGATCTTCGTCGTCGCGAACGACCAAATATTGGAAGCCTATCGGAGATTGTTGTAGGACTTAAAATCCGCTGAGGATTCCGCGGCCGAAAGAGATCAAGGGACGCATGGCGGCCATCATTTGCGATTTATTTGTATGATCAATCCAAACAACGACAATCTTACGAGGGACGAACCGCTCCCGACGCCGCTGCAGTCGGGCGAAGGGGAAGTTGGCTCGAGTGGGCGTGAGCAGTTTCGTCGAGCACAAAGTAAATTTTCCACGGCAATGAGCCACACGTGGGAGGGAACCAAAGACAAGGCAGGCCGCGCGCGCGTGCGTACGGAATACTTCGTCCGCGAAAACCCAGTGCCAACGATCCTCGGCGCGCTAGGGCTCGGAATCGCGATTGGATTGGCGATCCGCTACGCCTCCACCAGGGAGGACAGGACCGACATCGACGTGAAGTCCGCGCTCGGAAATGTGAACTGGGGCCTTCTCTCGTTGCCTTTTCTCTGGCCGTTCTTCAAATCAGCCAGGGAAAAATACGAAAGCTCCGCCGAAGCGGTAAAAGATGGAGTTAAGCGCCTAAAAAAGATCGACGTCGGCGACTACACAAAACCGATCCGTAAACGCTGGAAGAGATGGACGCGTTGAGGATCTGTTTCGTTCGAGGGATTTTCGCGAGTTAGAATTTAGACCGCCGATCTGTCAGAGCGCGAGGAACTCGTTGATGAGATCCGCGAGCGAGCCTGGATATTGAGCCATGAAAGCATGGCCCCCGCCTTTGAATTGGGCGAGCCAGGCGTCGGGGATGACGTTGACGAGTGCTAACGCATTGGAGGCGGGGATCACTACATCCTCGGTACCTGTGGCGACGAGCGTTGGCGCGCTTAACTCGCGGAGCCGGTCGCCGGCGCCGTTGTGGTGCCATGCGTCCATCGCAGCGGTCTGCCGATCGACGAGATTGCGAGCGAGCTTCGCGCGTGCGGCGGCCACCACGTCGCCAAACTCGCGGTAGATGGACTCGGCAAGATCGCTGGGAAACAGCACGAAGAGTAGCCGACGAGCCTGCTCATGAGGCGTGCCGGACGTGTCAGTTAGTTGCCCTAGAATACGGGGTGAGGCAAGTTCAGCGGCGGTCCCTCCCGGGTCGGTAGAGAGCAGGATGAGTTTGCGAACGCGGGCCGGATCGTTGAAGGCGAGTGTCTGCGCGATGAATCCGCCCATCGACCATCCGAGCACGCTTACTCGCTCGAACTCGAGCGCCTCGATCACCCGCGCCGTGTCGCCGGCGAGTTTGGCGATGTCGAATGGCGCTCCATCGTCGTTGGAGCCGCCGATGCCGCGGTTGTCGAGGAGGATAATCTCGTTGCCGGACGCGAGCCCATCAATGAACGATGGGTCCCAGTCGGCGCTCGTCGCGGCGAGCCCGTTGAGAACGATTAGCGGTCGTCCGCTGCCAAGA
>QHON01000055.1 GCA_003218815.1 Verrucomicrobiota bacterium | reverse complement strand
ACTGGAAGTCGGCGAAGAAGCTCCGGCTGATCCAAAGGACTTCACAATCATCAGAACTTCGGACGATGGCCCCGCCTTGGGTTACATGTTCACGCGATCGTTTGGAGCAACCGGTCCCGGACATCGCGCCCTTAAGTTTTACATCGCCAATTGGGCTCTCGGCGCCTGCGTCAGCAAGGAGCAACAGTTTGGAGGTTGGGCAGGGACTAGCAAAAGCGAGAAACTGCAAGGTGACCGCGACTTTGATTCGAGGTTGGATAAATACCGCGCTGCCATCAATAAATCGCTAAAATGGAGTACGATCGATTGGGGCCTGGGTGACGCCGCGCTTTATCTCAGCCCTACCGCCGGCGAAAAATTTCGGCAGGTTGTTAGGGCTGGCGTTCAACGCCTGCAAAGCGAGACCGGGCCGCGTGATCGCGTCGCGATTGTGTCTGCGAGTCTCGGGAGCACAATCACACTGGATACGGTTTCGGCAATGCTTGGATCAGCTGGGGTAAGATCGTTGTTCACCAGGTCCGATCAATTCGCCGACTACCCGAAGCAGCAGCCCCGCGCCGTTTTTTACATGTTCGCGAACCAGTTCGCTTTGCTTACTTTGGGTCGCCCGCCTCGCGAGCGAGTGAACCCTCTCATTCAACTGGACAATGCCCTTAAAAACGCCGGAGCGCGGACGACAGTTCAGATTTACGCGTTTACGGATCCGAATGACATTCTGAGTCTGCCCTTAAATACGAAGCTCGATCGAGTCAGCATCTGCAACGTATACGTGCGGAATCCGGGATTCACCGTTGGCCTCTTCATGCATCCAGGCGACGCGCACGCGAACTACGAGAAGAACAATCATGTCATCGCAACCCTGCTAAATGGCCCGGAAAAAAAACCCGAGACGCCTGACGATTGCCTAGAAGCGCGCAATTCGCGCGCGTTTCCATAATTTTTCAATCACGATCACGGCGTATCAGTTTGCCGCCGGCTCAGGATTTTCTCGATCAAGAAAGCGACAACCACAAAAAGCGTGTAGAAAACCCAAACGCCCATGGCAGTAGCCTTATCCGTCAATGGATTACGAGGTACATACGTATCACCTATCTGGATGACAACGAGGGCGACCCCGAAAGTGATCACAGCTCCTTTACGAATTGCCGGCATCGCATTTAATCCCGACGCCAAGCAGCCCGATTTCCAACGCAAACTCGGGATCCCGATAATTCCACAAGCCGAAGCCCACTTTCCACGTGTTGTCGTAGATCGCGAGATCACGCGGATGCGCAATCAGGTCGAGAATCCAGTGCGAGAAAACAACGGCGCCCACCATAAAAGCACCGTATTTCCTGTAGAGGAAGCGGCGTCGACTGCAAAATATCTTGTAAGCTAGACCGGCAACGCATGACCACGCAATCGCCGCAATCAAGCTGTGCGAATATGGGTGGAAATAAGAGTCAAGCATGCTGCCTGCGGTGAACCCTTTGATCACGCGCAACTTCTCAATCCCAAGCAAAACAAGCGTCGCCCAGATGTAATCGAGAAACTGAACCGCAATGAACAAAACCCAGAGCGGAATCTTGTTTCTGTCACTCTTAGCTGCAAAAGCAACGCTATAATGTCCGACAAACATTTCTCGATTTAAGCAATCGCCTGCGTTTGGTTACAGCGCTTGCCGCGGCGTGGGCCGCTCCAACCGCTACGCGATCGCCAGTCTCACCGGCAACCGTCGCGCGCCCCATGCGCCCGCATGATCTTCAAACCGTCCGGCGATTTGGTAACTGCAAAATCGACATCGACCATCTTCGAGATTCCATTCCCCGAGCTCGTACCAGTCGCGCTCGATGAGCAGTTCGCCGCAACCCGGGCACCACGTGCTGCCGCCTTTAGTGTCGTGAATATTTCCGGTGTAAACGTAGTGCAACCCTTTTGAGCGCGCGATCTCGCGGGCGCGAGTGAGCGTCGCCGGCGGCGTGTGTGGTTTGTCGAGCATCTTAAAATCGGGATGAAACGCCGTGAAATGCCACGGCACATCGGGTCCGAGATTTTCCGCGAACCAGTCGGACGCGCAATGCAGCTCCGCGTCGCTGTCGTTCTCGCCGGGAATCAGAAGCGTCGTCACTTCGAACCAGACGTTCGTTTCGTGTCGGAGATATTTCAGCGTGGCAAGCACTGGCGCGAGCTGCGCAAAACAAGTCTTGTGATAGAACGCGTCACTGAATGCTTTAAGATCGACATTCGCCGCGTCCATGTGCCGGTAAAACTCGGGACGCGCGTCTTCGGTAATATATCCTGCGGTCACTGCGACCGTTCTGACCCCCTGCTCGCGGCACGCCTGCGCCACATCGATCGCGTACTCGGCGAAAATCACCGGATCATTGTAAGTAAACGCAACCGACCGGCACCCGAGCCGCTGCGCCGCGAGCGCGATCTGCTCTGGCGACGCGGCATCGGCGAGCTTGTCCCACTCGCGCGCTTTGGAGATGTCCCAGTTCTGGCAAAACCGGCAACCGAGATTGCATCCCGCTGTGCCGAACGAGAGCACGCTTGTTCCCGGCAAAAAATGATTCAGCGGTTTCTTTTCAATGGGATCGACACAAAACCCGCTGCTCCGGCCATAGGTGGTCAACGCCATCCCATCGCCGATCCGTTGCCTAACGAAACAAAATCCGCGCTGGCCATCGTTGAGCTTGCAAAATCGCGGACAAAGCCGGCACTCAATGCGCCCGTCCTTCAGCATGATCCACCAGCGACCCGGATAATCTGATTGGGTTAGGGCTGCGACCGTGGACATGCGTCTCTCAATTCGGAAGAGCGAATGAAACGATCGTGTCTTTCGCGCGATAGTTCGTCCAGAAGCGTTCGCCATCAAAAGTAAGTGAGCGGCATGCAAACGGGACAACAGCGATATCCTGAACTTCGGGCGTTTCCTGCCGCGGATCGAGACGGGCGATGCGCCAATCTTCGTTAGGCTGCTCCCTCCCGCGCAGGACATAGATCAATCCATCGACGAACACATGTCCGGAGATTTCCGCGCCGACATTAATCACGCCCAAAATATTTCCGATCGCATCAAGTTTCAAAATGCGCTGTTTGTACCATTGACTCAGGTAGAGATGATCGCCGTCGTAGCTGAGATATGAGCCGGTGAACTCCGGGCAAGCGATTCGGTCCGTCTCTGAAAATCCACTTTCAGGATTGAATCGGCGAATGTAACGGTCATCGTCTGGACCTTCACCGATCGTGAACCGAAGTGTTCCGTTGGTTGAAACTGCCGCCCACGGAATGCCCGGCGCTTCTTTCTCCTCAAGCACTCTCCACGCCTCCGTATCGATCGCATAGATCCGGCGAAGATCGCGCGACCCCATCCACATCTGCTTGCCGTCCCAGGCCAGCGCCTGCGGTGTCTGCGCTGGCGAAAGAAGCCGTTGCCGCTCTGTGATTGCTGGAAGTTTCAAGTTACGTACCAAGATTCACTCACGCCAAGGATCGCGCAAGAAACGCTGGAGCGGCAGTCGTGTCGACCGCATTTTCACTATTCTCCGTCGAATGAACTTTGCAAAGGCCTTGCGGATTGCGTTTGTCGTAATGAATCGATTTCGCATGGGTCCCTAGCGGGTCGATTTTTCTGTTCCGCTGAGCCTTTGATCGCGCATGCTCGACGAGTGCCGCGTTGTCCCTGGGCCACCACTGAACCGGCCGTCGCCTATCACGATGAGGAATGGGGTGTCCCTCTGCACAATGATCGGATGCTCTTCGAGTTTCTCATCCTCGAAGGCGCGCAGGCGGGACTGAGCTGGACCACCATTTTAAAGAAACGAAAGAACTATCGGAAAGCGTTCGATGGATTCCGCCCGGAAAAGATCGCCCGCTATGGCGCGCGCGAAATGAAGAGGCTGCTCAGCGACGCCGGAATCGTACGAAACCGATTGAAGATCGCAGCCACGATCTCGAACGCAAAAGCGTTTCTCGCGTTGCTCGAAGAAATGGAAAGCTTCGACGCTTACCTCTGGAGCTTCGTCGGCGGCAAGCCAATCCAGAATCGTTGGCGTCGCATGGCCGACGTGCCCGCGCGCACAGCCGAGTCCGACGCGATGAGCCGCGATCTGCTGCGGCGAGGATTCAAGTTCGTGGGCTCGACAATTTGCTACGCATTGATGCAAGCGACCGGCATGGTCAACGATCATTTGGTGACATGTCCGCGACACGCGGAACTCGGCGGCGGACGTCGCCGCAAATGAAGGACAGCTTGCCGAAGACGTCTGCGAGCCGAGTTGCGCGAACCCGCGCAGCTAGCTGGTTTCAATCACCGAAAGAATATTCCCGGCCGGATCTTTGAACCAGGCAATCGTGGGACCATTCCCGCGCATGATCCCTTTCTTATCTGTCTTGAGATCAGGCAGATCATAAATCTCAAAACGCACGCCGCGCTTTGCGAGTTCATCGACCGCCTGATCCACATCATCCACCGGGAAATTAAGAACGGTGAACGTGGCCGGAGTATGATTCGGCTTCGGATAAATGAGAACATTACTGCCGCCAGCAAGATGCAACGTCAGCAAGCCATTCGTTTCAGAAACCTTGAGCCCAAGTGTGCGGCCATAGAATTCTTTGGCCTTCTCAGTGTCGTTCGCCGAAAAACCGCTAAACGCCTTGCTATCTCCTAACATGTCGACTCTCCTTAATTCCTGTTTCGTTTTTCGCGAAAGGCTCGGTTCCTAATTTCGTCAGCCGTGAAATCGACTCGAGTTTTCATACTCACGCTGCTGGCGATAATCGCCTTCGCGAGCAATTCGCTGCTGTGCCGGGCTGCACTGAAACAAACCACCGTTGATGCCGCCACTTTCACTTTTGTCCGCGTTTTCTCCGGCGCCGCCGCGCTTTGGCTCATCGTGAAGATGCGCCACGCTTCTGGTCTGACGGACAATCGTCACATTCGCGGCAACTGGCTCTCGGCGCTCGCGCTTTTTGCATACACCGCTGCCTTTTCATTTGCATATGTCGATCTTTCAGCTGGAACGGGCGCGTTGCTTTTGTTTGGCGCAGTTCAGGCCACGATGATTCTCTGGGGCCTGTACAAAGGCGAACGGTTGGATGCGATCCAAATCGCCGGCTTCGTAGTCGCCGTGACCGGGCTCATCGCCCTTGTGTTTCCCGGCCTTTCCGCTCCCCCATTAATTGGTTCGATCCTGATGCTGGGAGCTGGCGTGGCTTGGGGTATTTATTCATTGCGCGGCAAACGAGAAGAAAATCCGGGTAGCGTGACTGCGGGAAATTTTGTCCGCGCGGTTCCGTTCGCAGCTGTTGTCAGCATCGTTTCCGTCCGGTGGTTACACGTCGATCTCGCTGGAGTCGGCTACGCCATAATCTCCGGGGCGATCACGTCGGGTCTTGGCTACGTGATTTGGTACAATGCACTACAAGGCCTAAAAGCTGCCAGCGCCGCTACGGTCCAACTTAGCGTCCCGGTTCTTGCCGCCACCGGCGGAATACTATTGCTGGGCGAACCGCTTACGGTGCGTTATCTCCTCGCGTCCATCGCAATCTTGGGCGGAATCGCGCTCGTCGTCGCGCTGGAAAAGAATCGCCCGCTCTAGATTTTCCGGGGCATCAAATTTACATGACACTCAAACCCGACGATCTTTTTGGAAATCAAGATCAGCTATTATGAAAGACGACAAAGACAACATCGAGCTCAGTGCGGTGGAAGATCACGATGGCATCCTGACCATTCGTGGCGGCGGCGCCCGCCGGGATTGGAACGGCATTCATTATAAGCAGGGCATGTCCGCAAAAAATGTGGGCACAAAGAGCCTGTCAGCGAACATTGCCACGATACCTCCAGGTGCCGTTGCGTCTGCCCATATCCATGTCGGCTTCGAAGTGATCCTTTATATCGTCGAAGGGAAAGTGCGCCACGAATTCGGATCCGGGCTCAAGCAGGTGCTTGAGAACGAAGACGGCGATTTCATTTACATCAAACCCGGCGTGCCACACGAAGTCTTCAACATGAGCGACACCAAACCTGTGGTCGCCTTTGTCGCTCGCTCTTCCGCCGACGAATGGGACAACATTATTCCTTACGACCGCAGCCAGTCAGGCGGCGGATAAAGAGACCTTTCTAATTCTTAATTCTTACTTCCCGAAATTTCTTCTGCTATCGAACTTCGATGTCCATCGCTCTAAAACAGACCGCAACGCCCTCCTCAGCCACGATGAGGTCGACCGAAGAAATACGGCGATGTTTTCCGGCGCTCGCGCGCACTCATAACGGATATCCGGTTGCCTATTTCGACGGGCCGGGGGGAACCCAGGTGCCGCGGACGGTGGTGGAGGCAATAAATGATTATCTTTACCGCCACAACGCCAACACGCATTGGGCGTATCCGACAAGCGAAGAGACAGACGCGCTTATCGACTCTGCCCGGAGTGTTCTGGCCGATTTTCTGAACGCAGGCTCAACCGAAATCGTGTTTGGCGCCAACATGACGACATTAACCTTTCACCTCGCGCGCGCTCTTGGTCGCGGCTACGAACGCGAAGATGAGATTTTGGTCACGGAGCTCGATCATCATGCCAATATCGCGCCCTGGCGGGCGCTGGAGAAAGAATGCGGCGTGAAGGTGCGCATGGTGAGAATGATCCCTGAAACCGGCGAGCTGGACTGGGAAGATTTTTCCCGGCAACTAACCAGACGCACAAAGCTGGTCGCGATTGGCGCGGCATCAAACGCGCTCGGCACGATCAACGATGTGCGGCGCGCTGAGGAAATGGCACACTCGTTAGGCGCACAAATCTTTGTCGACGCCGTCCACTACGCTCCGCATGAGTTGATCGATGTGCGCGATTGGAATTGCGACTTCCTCGCCTGCTCCGCCTACAAGTTCTACGGCCCGCATATCGGAATTCTTTATGGCCGACACGACCTCCTCGGCTCGCTTGATTTTCCGAAACTGATCCCGGCACCCGATTCCGCTGCGGTGGATTTCCTCGCTTCCCTCGCTCCCGGTGCGACGCGCCGGGACCGCTTGGGCGCGGCGTTCGAGCACCTTCATGAGCGAGGCGACGCATTAATCACACAGGCGTGGAATGGTCTGTCGGAAATCGGGCGTGTCCGTCTCTACGGACCGCCGCCCGGCAGGGCGCGTACGCCGACGATTGCATTCACCGTGGACGGCGTGTCGTCGGCAAAGGTTGCGAAGAAGTTAGCGGAGCGCGGAGTTTTCCTCTCACACGGCGACTTCTACGCGATGACAGTCGTCGAACGATTGGGCCAAACTCCGCACGGACTAGTCCGCGCGGGCTGTGCCTGCTACACCACACCGGAAGAAATCGATCGATTGCTAGCCGGCGTGCGCGGGTTGTAATCAGGCGCCGATCTCGCGCACCTTGTCAAAGAAACGAAGCCACATTTTCCGGAAATCGCTGCACTCGACATTGGACGCCTGAGGCGCAGCGTCGCGGAAGCGGGTTGAACCTCTTCTTCTAAACATCTCTGATTCAGAGTTGTCGATCCTAACTCCCGGCGCTTGCCAAACCCGGTCGGACGCAACACTCTCTGCGACCATGCACAACACTGAAGATCGCAGCTTCATCGGGCATCCGCGCGGTCTTGGCTATCTGGCGTTCACCGAAGCTTGGGAACGCTTTTCCTACTACGGCATGCAATCGCTGCTCGTGCTCTACATGGTCAATCGGCTGCTACACCCGGGACACATCGAGCGCATCGCCGGGTTTGGTCCATTTCGCCATCTGCTCGAAAGCGTTTATCGCGGGCCCCTCTCGGTGCAGGCGCTCGCCTCGGCGATTTTCGGCCTCTACACCGGGCTCGTGTATCTCACGCCAATCGGTGGCGGATTGATCGCCGACCGCGTGCTCGGACGCACACGCACAATCACAATCGGTGCGCTGCTGATGGCGGCCGGACATTTTCTGATGGCATTCGACGTGACATTCCTCCTCGCACTGCTCTGTCTGCTCACCGGCGTCGGTTGTTTCAAGGGAAACCTCGCCAGCCAGGTCGGCGCGTTGTACGCAACCGGCGACAACAGGCGTGCGGACGCTTTTCAAATCTACTACATATTTATCAATGCTGGAGTAATCGCAGCGCCGCTGATCGCCGGCACACTCGGCGAAGTTTACGGCTGGCATTACGGGTTCGGTGCTGCGGGTGTCGGCATGTTGATCGGTCTGACCATTTATCGCTCCGGCAGGAAATGGCTGCCGCCTGATTCGCCCATTGTAAGAAAGAGCGAGCGTGCTGCGAAAATTCCGCTGACCCATCGTGAAAAAATGGCGATCGTCGCCTTGCTCGCACTTTTGCCGGTGTTGACGATTGCAGTCATCGGTAACCAGCAAATTTTCAACGCGTATCTCGTTTGGGCACAGGACAACGCGGACCTCATCTTCTTCAGCCGCAAGATGCCGACGACATGGCTGATCACGCTCGATTCGATCGTGTCGCTAAGTTTCCTCGCCGGCGCAGTCGTGTTCTGGCGACTCTGGTCGAAAAAGTTTCCGGAGCCGGCGGAAATTACGAAGATCGGCATCGGCAGCCTCGTGGCCGTCACGGGTTTCATCGCTCTCGCAATTGGCACAGTGATCGCGGCGAGTTCCGGAGGAAAAGTTTCGATCGGCTGGCTCATCACCTTTCACGTGCTCAACAGCATTGGCTTTGCGAACGTCTTTCCGGTGTCGCTCGCGCTCTATGCGCGTGTCGCGCCCGCTGCATTGTCGGCCACGATAATCGGCATCTTATATTTGCATTTGTTTGCCGCGAACAACCTCGTCGGCTGGATCGGCGGCTTTCTCGAAAAAATACCGGCGACACAGTTTTGGCTGTTGCACGCGGGATTGTGTGGAGTAGCCGGTGTCATCTTCCTTGTCGCCGGTCGTCTCTTCGGCCATCTCCTCGCACCAGGCGATAACGAGAGTGCTGAACGCGATTAAGCCGCCGACGCAAACGCTCGGTTTCTGCCATTTCGTTGAAGT
>QHON01000054.1 GCA_003218815.1 Verrucomicrobiota bacterium | reverse complement strand
TTGATAACATTTTTCGGCGCGGCATTTCTCTTGCGTGTCGATGAAGTGCAGGATGTTGTCGATCTCGTTAGGCAGCGATTTCGTCCCTAAACTGGAGGAACGCCTTGTCGCGGCTTAAAGCGAGACATGACAGTGCGTCCTCGATTATCCCAGCGCCTGATCAAGGTCCTCAATCAGATCCTCGGCGTTTTCGAGACCTATCGACAAGCGCAACAGACCTTCCGGTGAAGTTGTTCCGGGGCCCTCGATTGAAGCGCGATGTTCAATCAAGCTTTCCACGCCACCCAAACTGGTGGCGCGAATGAAGACTTTTGTTTTCGCGGCGACGTTCATCGCTGCCTCGCGCCCGCCAGTAACGTCGAAGGAAAGCATCCCACCAAACATCGACATCTGCCTTCGCGCGATCTGATGGCCCGGATGCGAGGTCAATCCGGGGTAATGCACGCGTTCGACTCGTCGATGTTGCGCTAGGAAGCGTGCGACTTTCATTGCGTTTTCCGAGTGTGCGCGCATCCGCCACGGGACTGTGCGCATTCCGCGCAGAATCAGCCAGCAATCGAAAGGGGAGGGGACCGCGCCGCCGCAATATTGAATGCTGCGAATGCGCTGGAAGAATTCGGTGTCGATCTTTGCGACGACAATTCCACCAGCTACGTCGCAATGGCCGCCGAAATATTTTGTCGTGGAATGCAAAATCAGGTCTGCGCCGAGATCGAATGGGCGCTGTAACACTGGAGCCCATGTATTGTCGCAAACACAGAGCACTTTGGCGTCGTGAACGATCCGCATAACCGCCGCAATGTCGACAATCTTAAGGAGCGGATTTGAGGGCGTTTCCATCCAAGCGAGTCTTGTTTTCTTCCGAAGCGCTTTTTTGACGGCTGCCAGGTCGCTCATGTCGATGAAATCAGCTTCCAGTCCCCAGCGCAGAAATATTTCGCGAAGTAATCGCGACGTGCCGTAATAAGCATCGATGTGCGCAAGAACATGATCTCCGGGCGCGAGTGCTTGGAAAATGGCCATGGTTGCGCCGGTTCCTGAAGCAAATGCCGCAGCTGTCGCCCCGCCTTCGAGGGCGCTAATTCCTTGTTCCAGCGCCTGACGATTTGGATTGTTGTTGCGCGTGTACATGAATCCCCGCGGGTAGCCTCCTTCGACATCGCGCTCGAACGTCGTGGATAAGTGAATAGGTGCCGATACAGCACCGGTCGCGAGATCGATGGTATGTCCGGCGTGAACGGCTACAGTTTCAATTTTCATCTCGCCTGATTTTTGAAGGGAACGCTACGGACTCCAAGGGCGATTGTCGATCTCAAGCAATGGTTTCGATTTGACGGTTCGATTTGCTCAGCGCAAATAGCGACTGCATTTCTCAATCGGATGTTCTAACTTCCGAATTCCTTCACATGACTATCTACAACGACGATGTGTTTCGAATGGCTTGTGCCCAGTTCCAGGTCATTGCCGATTATCTGAACATCGATAAAAACCATCGCGATCGCCTTATGTATCCAAAGCGCGCCATTGCCGTAACGCTACCCGTGCATTTGGATGATGGCAGCACCAAGACCTTTCAGGGTTATCGGGTGCAGCATCACTTGACGCTTGGTCCCACCAAAGGCGGAACGCGCTTCGCCCCTTCATTATCAATGGGTGAGACGGCCGCGCTCGCCATGTGGATGAGCTGGAAGTGCGCGCTGTCGAATTTGCCGTACGGCGGAGCGAAAGGCGGCGTCGCAGTCGACCCATCCAAACTGTCGCGCACCGAACTGGAAGCGCTTTCACGCCGTTACATGCAGGAGATGATTCCGTTCGTCGGGCCACACACTGACATCATGGGTCCCGACATGGGCACGAACGAACAGATCATGGCGTGGTTCATGGATACTTATTCAGTTTATCAGGGGTACGCGGTGAGTGAAATTGTCACCGGCAAACCGGTCGCCATCGGCGGCACCGAAGGCCGGCGCGAAGCCACTGGCCGCGGCGTGGTTTACTTGATTGAACGCGCCATGAACGTGCTGAAAATAGACCCGGAGAAATGCACGGCCATTGTCCAAGGCTTTGGCAATGTCGGATCGGTCGCGGCTTTGTCTCTTGCGCTGAAAAGCGGCGTCAAAGTCGTCGGGATCAGCGACGCGCATGCCGCAGTCTACAATCCCAAAGGAATCGATGTTAAAGCCGCCGAGCAGCACATTCTAAAAAAAAGGCGCTTGAGAGCGTTCGCCCAAGACGATCATGTCGACCCAAACGAGTTGCTCACAATGAAATGCGACGTGCTCGTTCCGGCGGCGGTCGATCGCGTGATTACAGGGAAGAATGCTGGGAAATTGCAATGTAGGATTCTTGCTGAAGCGGCCAATGGTCCGACGACACCGGAAGCAGATTTGATTCTCGAGCAGCGCTGGGACGAGATCTTTGTGATTCCGGACATTCTTTGCAATGCCGGCGGCGTAATTGTCTCCTATTTCGAATGGGTGCAAGGTCTGCAGAGTTTTCTTTGGAGCGAAATGGAAGTGACTGATAAGCTCTTCCGCATCCTCGAGCATTCTTTTTCGCAAGTAATCAGACGCGCGAAGGAACACAAGATTTCTCATCGTACCGCGGCCATGGCCATCGGCGTCGAGCGCGTTCTCAAAGCCAAAAAGACGCGCGGCTTGTTTCCATGAGTCGCGATGAAGTCTTCGCATTGCGAAGATAAGCAGGAGAATCGACCCCTCGACATTTTGACCGACGAGGAGAACGGGCTCCGAATCATCGTCTCGCGGCTGGGCGGACCTGATCAGTCTTGCGAGAATAAGCGAAGCCGGCAAATGGAATGGACCAGTTTTCTCGCCTGGTATGGGAACCGTGCTGGGGCCTGACCGATCATCACGAACAGCGCGCTTATGAAGCTTTTGAAGATAAGGAAGGCATTCAAACAATTTCGTCCGCCGGCGAATTGCGCACCTGTTTTGGCATGACTCCGCAGCTTGCCTCTTTCGATTAAACAACTGTTCCTGCAGTTTTACCGGACGGTGTACATAAAAAGACCGCACAGCGGGATCGAACCACGGTGCGGCTCTTTAACCTAACTAGGTGCCAATGTTGCCAGTGTTACCGGTGTTGTGACCGTGGTAGCCGCCTCCTTTGGCGTCTTTTGCTGGCTTGAGGTCATGAACTTTGATCTCTTTTTTGGCTTTCTTTTGTTTCTTTGTTTTGTCTTGCATATTACCTTTCAGTTTTCTGTTGTTTCTGTTGTTTCTGTTGTGTCAGTGGCACCGAACAGCACTGAATGCCCGCCTGTAACGTCCTGTTTTGGAATCAGGTCATCCAGACGAATCAATTTCTCTTTCCTGCGCTTAGGCCTTTGATTTCCTGACTCTCCGGCGGGCGCATTTTTTTTGTTCTTCGGTGCACTCACTTTGGTCTCTTATTATCAGCATCTATGCCAAGTCTGGCAAAATCTTAATGGAATCAGGATAATCGCTTCATTTGTCGTTTAACGATAGGCAGTTACGCAGCGCTTCTTTTGAAAAGCAAGAAGGTTGCCGTTACTAGCAGATGAAATATCTGACCCCATTATAAGGCCGCACGTGCTTATTTTTTGGCCAGTCATGCTTTACTTTTGTGCCACGTTGCGGAGATGACGTGCAAGAGTTGCGCGAGAAATGTCGAGCAACTTCGCCGCGCGCCGCTGATTGCGACCTGCTTGCTCGTAAATAAATCGGACGTGCCTTTTCACGGCATTTGCCAGCGAAAGATCGGTGCCCGGCTCTTTGTTGTTATTCGAGAGCGCAACAGCATCAGGTCGTTCACTCGTTCGAGAAGACTGATCGGATTCGAGATCGGGTGGAAAAACGACGTGCTCGGGAAGAATGACGGAGCCATTGCAAAACAAAGTCATGGCGCGGACCGTATGACTTAACTCACGAAGGTTTCCCCGCCACTTATGATGGAGCAACTTCGCCATCGCTTCGGGATGAATCGCGGTGATGTTTTTCCCTTCTTTCAATCCAGCTGCTTTCAGCTCTGCGGCGATTAATACCGGCAGCTCCTCCAGCCTTTCCCGGAGCGGCGGGATGAGTAGAGTCAGGCCGTTTAGTCGCTGGTAAAGATCCTCGCGAAATTTCCCCTGGCGCACCCGGTCGCGTAGCGAACAGTTTGAGGCGCAGATGATTCGCGCGTTAGAGCTGAGCATTCGTTCGGAACCGAGACGCTCAAATTCGCCGTACTCCAGCACGCGCAAGATTTTTACCTGGGCAAGTGGACTCATCTCCGAGATTTCGTCCAAAAAAAGCGTGCCACCGTCGGCCAATTCGAATTTTCCTTTGACGCTTTGTTGCGCACCTGTGAATGCGCCACGCTCATGACCAAACAGTTGACTTTCGAGCAACGTGTCGCTGATCGCCGACGCATTAAACGCGATGAATGGTTGACCTGCTCGCGCCGACGAATTGTGAATTGCATGCGCGAGCAAGGTTTTGCCAGTGCCCGTCTCGCCAAGGAGAACAACCGGTACGTCCGTTTTTGCAGCTAGCGCTGCCAGTTGCAGGCAACGCGCCATGGCCTCATTGCTTGTGGTCAGGTCCTCGATTCTCAATCTGGAGAGCGGCTTTTGCATCGCTGGTCCGAGGGATTTATTGCCTCACGCTTTCACGCAACTGCCGAATTGGTTCGAACGCATATTCGATCAATGTCCGTCCGCCAACGATGATGTGCGCTTCTCCTTTCATTCCCACACGTAGAGGCAAAACTTGCCCTGGTCGGGGGGAAATCACAGAACGATCTAGTGAGCCTAGCGCGACGAAATGCGAGCCGTCACTGGCCGTGATAGCTGAGGGACTGATCCAGTCGAGTTTCCCCGTTACCGCGCCGTAGCGCTGATAAGGGAATGCTTGGAAAAAGTAGCGTACACGCTGAGCGACGGCGAGCCTTGGAAGACCGGCCTCGTTCAGGGTCATTCGGGCACGCGTTTTCGCGTCCTTAGGAGCGAGCTGGCAAAGCATCTGGCCCTGCTGAACTACGCTGCCGACGGTCCGCTGCTCCATCGAAATGATGACGCCTTCATATGGACTGCGAACCGTCAGCAAGTTTTGCTGAGCGTTTTCGAGGTCGGTCTTTAGAGCTCCAATGCGCATCTTTAACTTTTCGATTTCAGATTGCTGCTCCGCACGTTGGCGCGCGTGCTCCGTTTCCATTCGCTCACGATCGAGATTCACCTGCTGCAATGTCCGCTGCGCCACGCTGAAATCTTTTTCCGATCCGGCAAGATCGAGCTTGAGTTTAACTAGATCGACTTGCGAGACGCCTCCCTGGGTTGCCAGTTTCTGCATGCGCGCGACAAGATCCTGGCTGGCTTCTCTATGATTTTGCCGAAACTTTACTTCACTTTTTGCCTGCTCAATCTCCGCGTTCTTAATCTGCGCCTGCGCGGCATAAGCCGTTTCGGATCGAGCAAGGCTTTCTTCCTTACTGCGCAAGTCTTCAGTGAGCGTCCGGAACTGCGTGTCCCAGCCACGGATCTCCTCGGAGCGCAAGACAAACAATTCTTCGCCCGCTTTTACGGTTTGGCCTTCTTCGACACCAACACGGCTAATTATCGCTTGATGGGGCGATTGGATCGGATCCGCGCCCGTAGCGGGTATTAGTACGAACTGACAGTGCACCGTTTCGGGCAATCGCATTACAATTGCAATGAGTAATGCAAAAAGAAACGCTCCCACTAATACCCACGCTGCCGAACGAATGATCCACGGTGGCGGCTCTTGCGGCGACATTTCGGATTCCGCATCGATGGAGCCGCGCTGAGTTAAGTGTGAGCTCATTATGGAATTAATTCAGATTCCCAGTTGTTGACTCGCGAGGTAATAATAAAGGCCGCGTTGCGCCATCAACTCGTCGTGCGTTCCAACCTCCGCGACACTGCCTTTTTCGAGCACCACAATCGCATGCGCTTCGCGAATCGTGCTGAGTCGATGCGCGATCACAATCGTGGTGCGACCGGCTAGTAATCGCCCGAGATTGTCTTGGATCGCGCGTTCCGATTCCGTATCGAGTGCGCTCGTTGCTTCGTCGAAGATCAAGACCGGAGGATTGTTGTAGATCGCCCGGGCGATAGCGATGCGCTGCTTTTGTCCACCAGAAAGGGACAGCCCTGATTCGCCGATTTTTGTTTCGTACCCAAGCGGCAAACGCATGATGAACTCATGCGCAGCAGCGGCTTGAGCGGCGGCAAGCACCCGGTCGAGATCCGGCTCTGGATCGCCAAAGGCAATATTGCGCGCGATCGTTTCGTTAAACATGTGATTTTCCTGAAGCACCATCCCAATGTGCCGGCGCACGTCGCGATAATTGAGTGTTTTTAGATCGACATTGTCGAAAAAGATCGCCCCTTCGGTCGGTTCGAGAAGGCCGGCAATTAATTTGATAAGCGTGGTTTTACCGCAACCGCTACGGCCCACGAGCGCCACCATGCGCGCCGGCGCGAGATCGAGCGTAATATTTTTCAAAATATCGGGCGATTCGGGTCCACCGTATTTGAAGCTAACTCCGCGCAGCTCGATGCGTCCTTCCAGGCTTTGTACAGGGACGAGGCGTGAGCGATCATGGCCTTGCTCCGGCTCCTGTTCAAAAATGTCGTTCAGCCGATTCAGTTGAACGGAGGCGAGTTGCATGGTGTCCCAGACCCCGAGGGTGCGCAAAATTCCCGCGTATGCCATTGCCGTCAGCGAGCTAAATGCGACAAACCCACCGACGCTCAAGTGACCATTGACGACCTGGATCGCGCCAACCCACAGGAAAATTGCAGTGGAAAGGAGACCTATGCTTTGCAGGACGCTGTCCCACGACATCACAATAAAACTCGCCTTAAAAAGTTTTTGCGAGACGGAAAGAAACTCGTTTAGCATGGCGTCACGAAACGTGCTCTCGGCGGACGCCGCCTTCACTGCCTCGATACCTTTGATCGCATCGATTTGATGGGAACTATATTTACCCTGGCTTTCCTCTACACCCTGATACAGCGGACGAAGCACTTTCACGGAAAAGATCATTAGCGCGACGTATAGAGGTGTCGTCGCTAGGAACGCGAGCATGAGCAGCGGACTGTACAGCGCCATCAAAATGACTGCGCCTACGAGAAAAATTAAGGCTAGCAAAGCGCCGACCCCTTGTTGGACGGCGAATTGTCGAACTTGCCTCGCACCATCGAGCCGGCGCTGAATGTCGCCTGTCCGGCGACTCGTGAAATAACTCATCGGTAGAGAAAGAAGTTTCCGGCTCAGGAAATCGAGCACCGCCGTATCCAGACGAACCGTGGCAAAGGCGATCAAATATTCCTGCGCTAGGGTAGCGAGTTGCACGAAGACGAGCGCGGCGAGCATCCCGAGCAGGACCGTTTTCAGCAGGCCGATGTCGTTTTCGACAATGACCTTGTCAACGACCATCTGTGTGAAGACGGGAAAGAGCAGTTGAAGAAAGGCGACGGAGACAGCCAATCCCAAGACTTGGAGTAAGATGACTTTGAAGCGAGCGAGGAATGGTAGAACCCACGCCAAAGTTGGCTGGCTTTCAGGAGCTTGTTCGAACGCTATTGTGTAATCGAATAACGCCGCATAACCAGTCCACTTCGCTTCAAATTCGCGCCGCGGAAGTTTCCGCAGCCCGAGCCCAGGATCGGCCACACGCACAAACTGCTCATCGACGTCGTAGAGCACGATCCAATGATTGCCCTCCCAATGCACTATGGCCGGCAGCGGCATCATTGGGAGGTTGCGCAGCGAGATTTTTAAAGCGCGCGCCGCCAGCCCAAGCTCGGTTGCAGCGCGAGAAAGCGCCTTCAAGCTGGTGCCATCAGTTGCGGTGTGACAGAGCTGTCGAATACGCGCCAAACTTACTTTTCGGCCAAAATGTCGGCACACCATCGCCAGACTCGCTGCGCCGCAATCCATTTCATCGATTTGCATGACGTGATCGATTTTGCGGATGCGCTTGCCGCGTTTGCGGAACAAACCCTGCTCGTCTGCGAACGGATCTTCTTTTTCTTCGACTTCGGCGCCCGGCTGTTTACCGTCCAGTTCTACTTTGTCCTGCACCTTTGTCTCTGCAGGAAGAAGTTCCGTCGTGAAATCAAGCGGAATACGTGCTTCTGTTTTTGCCTGATATAATGCGAGCCGCTCGCGGAGAAGCTTGTCGAACTCGGGGAAGCGACGGCGCAAGTCCCGCACCGATTTCGGGTCAAGTGCCTGCACCTGGCAATCTGTAAAAGCTTCCACCGACGCTGCGCGCGGCGAGCCGTTCAAGATTGACAGTTCGCCAAAAAAATCGCCTTCGCGGTAAAACGCGAGATTCTGGTCGCGGCCATTGACTCCGGTAAAGGCTCGCGCCCGCCCCTTCTCAATGACGTAGAGTGGTCCGGCGTCATCACCTTCGCGAATAATGAGACTGCCTTTCGCGAATCCGGCGGGTTTTAATTTGTCGATCATGTTGCGCAAGACAGGAGCGGGGAGTCGGCCGAAGTTGCTGAATTGATAAAGGAAGCTTTGCAGCGCCCGGTTGCGGCCGGTCGTCTCGACAAACTGTTTTAGCTCGGGCACTCGGCGGACGAGCTCGAGAAAATCGGTGCGATCGATCCGCAGAACATCCACCGCTGTGCTACAACGCACTGTCGCACTCCGCGTTCCACCTTCAGCCAAAGCGGCTTCTCCAAAAGAGTCGCCTGGTTTTAACACCCCCAAGGGAATTTCCTCACCGTCCGACTTGATTTTCAGAGCACGTGCCCGCCCGCTCGTTAAAACGTAAAATGAATCGGCGGGATCATCCTGTTTTACGATCACATCGCCGAAATCGTAGTGTTCTTCCTGCAAGAGCGGCTCAATCGCGCCGAAGTGCTCGTCGGAAACGAACCGGAACACCGATGTCCGCCTCAGAATTTCGCTATCTTGGGCTTTCATTCGCCGAAGTCAGGCACCAAGGCGTCGTTGGGTGTACTTGCTGGCGAGCTCGGAGAAATGCCGGTCAAGAAGCCGCTGCTCAATTCGCAATCCGACCATCGAGTCGTCCGCTTGCGGTTCGATTTTCTTGATAATTCGGCACAATTCGAATCCGTCGCCGCGCGCAAGTGGTTCCAGCACGTCACCCGCTGACACGCTTAGAAATCTCTGCTGCGCATCGCTGGGAATATCTTCGAAAAGGAAATCGACACGGCGGTACGGGTAACGCCCTTCGATTGCGACTTCTTCCATCGACATGCCGTCCTCACGGACACAAAACAAGGCTTCCTGGGCAGCATCGTGCGATTCCAACTCGATCATTTCAGTTTCGAACCGCGTGAGTGGTAAACGCAGCATCACTAATTCCCGCTGGCGCGCCTGCGGAACGAGCACTGTTTCGCAACGGCGGCGATACACGGCTTCCATCGCCACCATTTCATTGAACCATTCCAAATCGCGTCCGAGTCGCTCGAGCCAATTGGGAAGTTGCGCCGACGCAATCTTATTGCGATCAAGAAAACTTCGTTCTTCGGCGGCCAATGCCTCCGAGTCTACCTCCTTTTCAGCGCAACGCACCGCCAAACGCCACATCAACTCAGTTGTCATCCGATCCAATTCGCCGGATAAAATTGCTTCCGCCATAAACACCTGGCGTAATTCGGATGACGCTGAGATGTAGTCGATGTCTTCAGAGGGGACTTTTTCAGTAATCGCGACGGCGCAATAGTGGCGCGTAAAGTAGTCGGTGAAATCGTCGAGCGTGAGTCCACGATTTGCCAGAAATGCCTCGGTTTCCTCTGCTGTGATCAAGTCGTGCTCGTAACGAAAAGC
>QHON01000072.1 GCA_003218815.1 Verrucomicrobiota bacterium | reverse complement strand
GTGTTTTAGTTTATCTGCGAACCAAGCGAGTGAAGGCTCGTGCGTACGCGGATACCGCGCTAGCGTGCCACCAAGCTTGGTTTGATTTGTTGTCTGCTATCGGTCCCAAAATTGAACCCACCACTAGACGATTACAACGCTGTTTTGCCATGCGCCGATTCCGTGTGTGGTTATGTTCGGAGTCATTTCGGCGGCTTTGATTTTGTAGTTAACGCTCGATGAGTCGCCAGCGCATTGAGAATTTCTGGGTCACCTTGCGCCCATGCATTGTCAATCATCACACGCGTAAAACGCCATTTCTGTCCGTCTCGCACTAGCTCGCAATCATAGCGATTCATCAAGAGCGCGTATTCTGATCCGCGAAGCGACCCTTGTCGCGGCATGAAATGTTGAGACATCACATACGCATACAACGCCGCCGAATCGCCACTGATTTCGATCTGCATATTGCTGGCCGCGTGACTGGTGTCGAGCGGGCCGAGGAGCGGAAGAAGAGCGTCCACAATGGCTTGGCGCCCGGTCAGCCTGGGGAAATCGATTCCAAGTTTCCTGCCCGCGGGTCTGAAATCGAAAAGGCAGTTCTCCGTTAGCGCCGACGCCAGGGAATCTGCATCACCATGGTCGAGACCGAAGGCATACCGATGCAATGTGTCGGCAATTTCATACCGGTCGCAGGCCTCTTGGGCTAGATCCGTACTCACGCGTTGCAGTTTAAGCTGTCAATATCCCAATCGTAAAGAGACCAAAGCCCAAGAAGAAGCAAACACCCAACACTAAGGTTCCAACATCGCACGCCCAATTGCAGATTTAATCGGGTCATCACGCGATAAAATGAATCAACAAGGCCACTATGATGGCCGATATCAAAGTAAGACCGGTATAAATTATCGAGTCCTGTCGGCGGGCGCGTTGTGCGGCTTCGGCGTAAGGAATGCGCGTGAATGTGACCATCGTGTAAAGGGGCAGATAAATACCTGGTAGTGCGGCTTCGAGCGCATGGTCGAGTTTCTTTTTCGCGCGAAATGTTCTCGATGCGGTTTTGTCGCGCATCTCGATGAAGTTCTCCACGGCAAGATCGGCGAGCGCGTCGGCATTCTCCTTCCGCCTCGCGAAGTATTCGGCGAAGGCACGCTCCCGGTTGTCCGGGAATTCGGCGAGGCATTCGTCTAGCACGACGCAATCTTCGAACGCAGCGTTCATTCCCTGGCCGTAGAACGGGACGACAGCGTGGGCGGCGTCGCCAACCAGCGCGACCTTGTCTTTATGGTACCAGGGCGCGCAACGAATGGTCACTAGTGATCCGGTCGGATTGTTTTTAAAATCTTCGAGCAATGCCGGCATGAGCGGTACGGCATCGGGGAATTCTTCGTCGAAAAATCGACGAACGTCGTCGTCAGTCTTGGTTGAGGCAAAGCTGCGCGGCCCTTCGAATTCCCAAAAGAGCGTGCAGGTGAACGATCCGTCCGGGTTCGGCAACGCGATCATCATAAAACTTTTGCGCGGCCAGATGTGCAACGCTTCTTTTTCCATTCGCCAGGAACCATCCAGTGCAGGCGGGATGGTGAGCTCTTTGTAACCATGAGCGAGATAACTTTCGTCATACTCGAAATCCGCGAGTTTCTTGTGCATCGATTGGCGCACGGCAGAGAACGCGCCATCCACGCCAATGATGGTATCGGCGCTGACCTCGATTACTTGACGAACAGGATCTGCAGGCGACACGCCTGCCTCTACAGAAGAGTCGACGAGCTCAGCCGTTCCCGAGTCGAGATCGACATCGGTGCAACGATGACTGAAATGGACTCGCACGTTCGGATAACGCTGCGCTGCTTCGATCACCGCCGTGTTGAGCGCCGCCCGGCCGATTGAGTTGATGTGCTTGTTCGGATCGACGTCGTACGGCGCGAAATGAAGATTACCGGGTTTATCGTGGATCATTCGGCCGCGCATCGGGATAGCGTGCTGCAGCACTTCGTCGGCGATGCCGAGCTGCTCGAGTGCGTGAATCCCGCGCGTTGAGAGCGCGAGATTGATCGATCGTCCGCCAATGATATTTCCTTCGCGTGGGTCGGCCCGCCGCTCATAAAGATCGACGTCGTACCCACGCCGTCCTAGATACGCAGCAAGTAATCCGCCGGCCAAACCGCTGCCGATTAGAATAAACTTCGCCACAAGTAAACTTAATCACGAACCCAGAAACACGGCGAGCCGGGAAGCCGGTAGACTCGGGGCCGGGATGAGTCATTAATCGGAGAGCAAGCGGGAGCGTGCGAATCCAACCGGGATGACAGAAAAACGGGATTCGGTTGCTGACAGGATCACAGGTGAGACAGTTGAAGAATCATGAAAATCTTGTCGGTGAATGTTGGATTGCCGAGGGAAGTGACCTGGCAAGGCAAGATTGTCACGACAGGAATTTTCAAGGAGCCGGTCAACGCACCGGTAATGATGCGCACGCTAAACTTGGAGGGCGATCGACAAGCGGATCTCACTGTCCACGGCGGCGTTACTAAAGCAGTTTACGCGTATCCGTCGGAGCACTACGGCTATTGGCGAACAGAGTTCCCCGGAGTCGATCTGCCATGGGGCATGTTCGGAGAAAATTTCACGACCGAGGGATTGCTTGAGGAAGCCATTTACATCGGGGACAGATTTGGAATCGGCGAAACGGAAGTCATGGTTACGGAACCACGAATGCCCTGCTACAAACTGGGCATAAAGTTTGGTCGTCCTGACATCATTAAGCGGTTTCTGGCCAGTCGCCGCACCGGTTTCTATTTCGCCGTGGTTCGTGAGGGGATGGTTGTTACCAGTGACGCGATAAAATTAATCGGCCATGAGCAACAAGATATCAGCGTGGCCGATATCACGCGTCTTTATGTTTTTCAGAAAGACGATCTGAAAAGTTTGCGCCGAGCAATCGAAGTCGAAGCGCTTCCTAAAAGTTGGAAGGGCTATTTTCAACATCAGCTCGATAAGCAGATCGGTTAGTTCCAATGAGAAGAAAGTTCGCCGGTTGGAAAAAGAAAAGACGGGGATTAACCGGATTCGGTGGATTTTGTATAATTCTAATTCGGGTTTAATCCGGAAATCCTGTTGGAAATGAAAAACACTGTTATGTCTTATCTCCGATTCATCATTCCACTGGTCTGCACTTTCACAATTGGTCAATCCTTGCCTGCTCAAGCACCGAAGGCTGAAAAACCTAAGCAATTCATCTATGTGTTGCGGCTCGTACCGCGGCTCTATTCGGATTCGAATTGGACGAAAGAAGACGAAACAGTGCTTGAGCGGCACTTCGCTCATACCTGCAAAATCACCGCGACGTAGGTTGCCATTCGTAAAGGTGTTTGTAATCCTGCAGCCAGGCGGTGTAGAGCGGGTCTTCTTTCCATGCCGTGATCCCGTAATAGCCGTGGTGACTTGCCCTCCACCGGGCCCCCTGTCCTGAGTCGTACTGAGAGTCCTCTTTGAGTGGACACCAGAATAACCGGCCGGCCCTGCGCCAGCCATCGAGGACGATGCCGTTCTCGAAAGGCTGGTTGCGTGCGGTGACTACCAGACCATTGTTCTCGTCCAAGGTTCCCGCGTAAGCAGCACCCCAGTGAAGCACCAGCGTCTTGAGCTTGAGCGCTTTCAGGCGTTCGCCGATATCACGCGTATAATGGCCACAATAGCCACGTTGTCGCTTGCCCATGTGGATCAGTACGTTCTGAAACGCCGGGCACCAGACGAGGCCATATTCGCGCGCAAGGCTGCGCGAGGCGGTGTGCGCCGTTACCGAGAGCAGCTCGGCTTCGCCCGGATCCACGTCAGGCGCGAGCGTCACGAGCGCGTCACGCAACTTCCTGATTGATCTCTCATCTGTCGCCCAAACCGCGCTTACGCAAAGACCGAATGCAATGATGAAAACAAACGTTCGAATCACGTTGGCAAAATTGGTGAAGATTAACCGTGAATTAAACCAAAATCACAGATATTTCTGACGATATAGTCGGCTCGCTCTGCCGAGCTGCATTCTTGAAGATAAGGTGACCGCAAGGCGTGTTGGCCTATCGCAAAATTACCGTGCCGTAGGTTGCCATTCCCAAGCGCGTTCGTAGTCGTGTAGCCAAGCGGTGTAGAGCGGGTCTTCTTTCCATGCCGTGATCCCGTAATAGGCGGGTGGACGTTCTGGACGTTGCGCTCGAAATAATTCGGTCGCCCGTGTCCTTCTCGACCCGGCACCCTGCGCTAAGTCGTACTCAGAGTCCTTTTTCACTGCGCACCAGAATAATCGGCCGGCCTTGCGCCAGCCATCGAGGACGATGCCGTCTTGGAAAGACTGGTTGCGTGCGGTGACTACCAGACAATTGCTCTCGTCTTCGGTTCCCGCAAAAGCAGCACCCCAGTGAAGCACCAGCGTCTTGAGCTTGAGCTCTTTAAGGCGTTCGCCGATATCACGCGCATAATGGCCGCAATAGCCACGTTGTCGCTTGCCCATGTGGATCAGGAAGTTCTGAAATATTGGGGACCACACGAGGCCATATTCGCGCGCAAGGCTGCGCGAGGCGGTGTGCGCCGTTACCGAGAGCAGCTCGGCTTCGCCCGAATCCACGTCAGGCGCGAGCGCCACGAGCGCGTCACGCAACTTCTTGATCGATTTCTCGTCTTTCGCCCAAACCGAGCTTACGCAAAGACTGAATGCAATGATGTAAACAAACGTTCGAATCACGTTGGCAAAATTGGCAAAGACTAAGCGTGAATTATACCAAAATCACAGATATTTCTGATGATATAATCGGCTCGCTCCGTCGAGGCTTATCACTGATGCTCGGCGAGAATCTTCGCGAAACGCCAGACTTCGTGGAAGGTGTTGTAAAGTGGAGTGGGCGCGACGCGGATCACGTTCGGTTCGCGGAAATCGCATTTCACATCGGCGGCTTGAAGTTCGTCGAATAATTTCTTCGGATGCTCGTGCGCCAGAATCGACAGTTGGCAGCCGCGCGCGTCCGGCTCGTGTGGTGTGATTGAGGTAAACTTTTTCGATCCGATCTCCGTGAGCAGGAACTCAAGATAGCCGGTCAATTTCATT